>DAINSJ010000417.1:0-1001 GCA_036741375.1 Candidatus Limnocylindrales bacterium | reverse complement strand
GCCGAGATCCTGCCCGGCGACATGGACAAGGTCTTCTTCACCCTCGGCGGCGCCGAGGCCATCGAGAACGCGATCAAATTCGCCCGCCAGTACACAGGACGATACAAGGTCCTCGCCCGGTATCGCGCCTACCACGGCGCGACAATGGGGGCGATGACGCTGACGGGCGATCCCCGTCGCTGGGCGACCGAGCCAGGTCTCGTGGGCGTCGTGCGCTACGCCGATACGCATCGCTGGGGTGAGAAGGAGCCGCGGCCCGTCGCGGAGGCGCTCCAGGGCCTCGAGGACGTCATCCGCTACGAGGGCGCCCACACGATCGCGGCGGTGTTCCTCGAGACGATCGTGGGGACGAACGGCATCCTGATCCCGCCTGACGGCTACATCCAGGGCGTCCGCGAGATCTGCGACCGCAACGACATCCTCATGGTCTGCGACGAGGTCATGGCGGGCTTCGGGCGGACCGGCCGCTGGTTCGCCGTGGACCATTGGGACGTCGTCCCGGACCTCATGACTGTGGCCAAGGGGCTCACGAGCTCCTACCTGCCGCTCGGCGCCGTGGCGATGCGGCCACACATCGCCGAGGCGTTCGAGACGAAGATGTTCTACGGGGGCCTCACCTACAGCAGCCATCCCGTGAGCCTCGCCGCGTCCCTCGCGACCATCGGCGTGTACGAGGAGGATGGGCTGATCGGCAACGCGGCCCGGCTCGGTCCCGTGATGCAGGCCCACCACGAGCGGCTGGCAGCGAAGCATCCGTCGGTCGGCGCCCATCGCAACCTCGGCCTGTTCGGGGTCCTCGACCTCGTCCGGAGCCACGACCCCTGGACGCCCATGACGCCCTACAACGGGACGTCGGACGAGATGAAGGCCATCGGCAAGTTCTTCCGCGAGCATGGCCTGTACACGATGGTCTCGAACAACTCGATCCACACGAACCCGCCGCTGTGCATCACGGACGACCAGCTCGCCGAAGGGTTCGAGATCATCGACCAGGCGCTCGA
>DAINSJ010000416.1:0-1008 GCA_036741375.1 Candidatus Limnocylindrales bacterium | reverse complement strand
CGAGACAGGACCGCTTCCATGGTTGCCGCCCGTCCCACGCCAGCTCGCCGAGGACGACTTCTGGGGCCGCTACTTCGATCGCCGCCACGAACTCATCGAGCGCCATGGCACCGCCGTCCGCGCGGCCGCGACAAGCTGGACGCAAGAGGCCGCACCCGCCTGGGCCGTCCCGACGCTGAGCGATCCCAATCTCACGCGTGACCTCGCCATTTGGCGAGCAGCACGCGATATCCCCGACACCGACCTCCGCCCAACCGGACCATGCGCGAACGATCGCGCGGGCAGCCGGCTGCAGAGGAGGCTCGATCTGGGCGTCGCCGAAGCCGGCGGATTCCAAACGACGCTCGAACCGGCAGCGGCTCGCCTCGCCGAGACGATCCATCCCGGTATCACCGCCGACCCGCAGTGGCCGACCCTCGCCCACCAGATCGCTGCGGCCGACCGAGCCGGCATCGACCGCGCAGAGCTTCGGCGCATCGCTACCGGCCGACCGCTCCCGATCGAACAGCCCGCCGCCGCACTCGCGTACCGCCTCATCGACGCGATCGGCGAGCGCCCGACGTCGGCGCCGGTGCAGCCGCCGAAGCCCGTCCCGCCCCGCGCATACGAGCCAACGCCGCTGCCTACCCCGCCGCCCGACTACGCCCGCCCGGCCCGACTGGCGCCGAACATCCAACCGGGTCCTCGCCGATGAAATGCCGGAGGTCTCGCCGGACCCAGGGCCGTGGCATAGGTGCCTGCTCTACTGCGCTACGGGCGCCGTGGTGCGCCGGGCGCGAGGAGGTGCTGATGCGTTGCGTGCGAGACGAGGCAGTGAATCGGCTTGAGCCTGCCGCCGATCGCCGCCGCCTGCCGGTCCGGCAAGGAGCGCTGCGATGACCACTATCGAGAACCGCGCGCTTGCCGCCAATGGCGCGCAGAAGCTGCTCACGGTGGACGACCTCTGCGAGTATCTCGTCGTCTCTAAGGACTTCATCTACGACGAGGTGCGGCATGGCCGGTTGCGTG
>DAINSJ010000415.1:0-1022 GCA_036741375.1 Candidatus Limnocylindrales bacterium | reverse complement strand
GCCCTACTTCTTGGCGGGCTCGAAGTAGGGGTTGGTGCCGACGGCGTGGTCGGTGACGTCGACCACGCGGGCGATCTCCGGAACCGCCTCGGTGATCGCGACCTCGATCCCCTGGCCGAGGGTGACGGTGGCCATCCCGCAGCCCTGGCAGCCGCCGCCCAGGCGCAGGTAGGCGGTGTCCTCCTCGACCGCGACCAGCTCCGCATGCCCGCCGTGCGCGGCGATGGCCGGGTTGACCTGCCGGTCGATCACCTGGATGACCCGCTGGGCGACGTCGCCGCTGAGGTCGGCGGGCGGAGGAGCGTCGATGGGCGGGCTCGCGGGTGGCGCCATCGGCGGGCTCATCATCGGCAGCTCGGCCGGAGCCGGCGGCTTGTTCGGGTTCACGAAGGTGAACCCGCTCTGCTCGAGGCGTCGCGACCAGTCGATGGTGGCGCCTCGCAGCTTCTCGACGCTTGACTCGGGCACCACGATCGCCAGGTCGCCGTGGCGCTGCCTTACGTCGCCCTGGCGCGCAGCGTCCAGCGCCTTTAGGGAGATGTCGTAGACGTATTCGCCGCCCGAGACGCCGGTCACCTCCACCCACATTGCCTGGTTCTCGGGGTCCTCGGACTGCGCGCGGAACCCCCTGACCTTCTCGATCGCCTGCTCGGTGATCGCAAGCGTCGGCTCGGCTGTGTCTTCCGCGGTCATGTCGTATCCCGTACGGCTGGTAGCCGCTCGCCGGTGGCGCCAGCCCGTCGCTACCTACGATACGGACATGGCCCGCGTCCTCCTCGTGCTGCCCACCGCCACCTACCGCGCGAGCGATTTCCTCGCCGCGTCGCGGGCGCTGGACGCCGAGGTGGTGGTCGCCTCCGAGCGCCGCCAGGCCATGTCCGGGACGATGGGGGACCGGGCGCTGGTGGTGGACTTAAGACGGCCGGAGGCCGCCGCCGAGGCCATCGTCGCCCGGGCGCAGGATAAACCGCTCGACGCCGTGGTCGGCGCTGACGAGCAGGGCGTGCTCGTGGCCGCGCTGG
>DAINSJ010000414.1:0-1033 GCA_036741375.1 Candidatus Limnocylindrales bacterium | reverse complement strand
CGACGAGCGGCGTGTGGCCGATGGCGTCGACGATCGAGTCGTAGGCGCCGCTGGCGCGAGCCGCCGAGTCCGGGGTCTGGGTCACTCCCACCCTGAGCCGCCCGCGATGGCGGGCAGGAGTCGGACTTCGTCGCGATCGTCGACCTTCGTGTCGAGCCCGGCGAGGTACCGGACGTCGGCGCCGTTCAGGTAGACGTTGACGAACCGATGGAGGCCGCCCTCGGGCGCGAGGAGCCGGCCGCCGAGCGCCGGATGTCGCTCGAGCAGGGAATCGACAACCTCGCCGATCGTCGAGCCGTCGACATCGACGGCCTTGACGCCACCGACGTCGGGGCGAAGGACCTGGGGAATCAGCACGCGACTCATTGGACACGCTCCAGCACAAACGGGGCATCGGTGGGATAGGCGGCGAGATTCGGCGCTTCGCCGCGCTCGCGGGCCGCACGGGCGGCGTCGCTGCAGACGGGGCACGCCGGATCGCGCTCGAGCTTGAGCTCGGAGAACGAGGCGTCGAGGGCGTCGAAGAGGAGGAGCCGGCCGCTGAGGGTCTCGCCGATGCCGAGGAGGAGCTTCAGCACCTCGTTGGCCTGGAGGAGCCCCATGATGCCGGGCACGACGCCGAGGACACCCGCAACGGAGCAACCGGGCGCCAGCTCCGGCGGTGGCGGGGTCGGGTAGAGGCAGCGGTAGCAGGGTCCCGAGTACGGCACGAACGTCGTGAGCTGACCCTCGAAGCGGAAGACCGAGGCGTGCACCACCGGGATGCCGGCCGCGACGGCCGCGTCGTTGAGGAGATAGCGCGTCTCGAACGTGTCGGTGCCGTCGAGGATGACGTCGTAGCCCTCGATCGTCCGCTGGACGTTGTCGGCGAGGAGCATCTCGTCGTACCCGACGACATTCACGTCCGGGTTGAGCGCGGTGATGGTCTGGCGGGCCGATTCGACCTTCTTCTCGCCGATCCGGCTCGTCGTGTGCAGGACCTGGCGCTGCAGGTTGCTCGCCTCGACGACGTCGAAGTCGATGATGCCGAGGG
>DAINSJ010000413.1:0-1045 GCA_036741375.1 Candidatus Limnocylindrales bacterium | reverse complement strand
TTGGAAGCGGGAGCGAGTCGGTCCGGTTTCGTGAACTCGGTCGATGCTCAGACCTGCTGTCCGTGCTCGGCAATCGATTGGACATGCTTGAGGATGGGGCCAAGAGGAGGGACTGTCAAACCCGCCAAAGGTCCGGGGCCGGTCCGCGTCAACCGGGCGGGTAGCCAGTGATGCGCCGAATCTCGCGATAGAGCGGCTTCAGGCGGTCGTACATCGGCAGGTAGACCGAGCGGAACAGGTCCTCGTAGAGGCGGTTCGCGGCCGGGTTCGGCTCGAACCGATCGGCGACGCGGACCATCGACGCGACGGCGGTCTCGGCGTCGGCGTGGATCCCGAGGCCGAGCGCGACGTCGATCGCGGCACCGAGACCCGCCGCCTCGTGCGTGTGCGGCCGGGAGGCGGGAACACCGAAGACGTCGGCGAAGAGCTGCACCGCGGGTCGCGACTGCGAGCCGCCACCGGAGATCCGCAGCTCCCGAACCGGGACGCCGCTCTTGCGAACCGACCGCTCGAGCCCGTCGCGGAGGGCGTACGCCAATCCCTCGAGGATCGCCCGATAGACGTGCGTCCGGCCGTGGACGTCGCCGAAGCCGATGAGGGCGCCCTTTGCTTCGGGGCCCGGGTAGCGGACCCCGGGCATCCAGTACGGCTGCAGGACGAGGCCCTTCGCACCGGGCGGCGACGCTTCGAGGAGCGCCTCGAACAATGCCTCAGGGGGAATGTCGAGCGCGGCGCCGCGGGCGACCTCCGAGGCTCCGAACTCGCGCTTGAACCACTCGACCATCCAGAAGCCCCGCAGGACCTGCAGCTCGACGAGCCAGGCCCCGGGCACCGCCGCGGGGTAGGGCGGTACGAGCGGAATCGCTTCGAGGTAGCGGCGGTGCGTCGTCCCGATCGTGGCGGTCGTCCCGAACGACAGGGCCGCCACCTCCGGCGTCATGGCGCCGGCCCCGAGCGCCTCGCATTGCTTGTCGCCGGCAGCCGCGATCAGCGGCAGCCCGGCGGGCAGGCCGAGGTGTGCCGCCGCGTCGGCGGTCAGATCCCC
>DAINSJ010000412.1:0-1046 GCA_036741375.1 Candidatus Limnocylindrales bacterium | reverse complement strand
GCGCCATGGCCTCGAGCGCGGCGAGCGTCGGTGGCCAGAGGACGACCTCGATCTGGGTGAAACCAGCGGCGCCGAATGCCCGGAAAGCGTCCGCGATCTCCTCGCTCGTGCCGCGGACGGGCACCCCCAGGACATCGGCCGCGCCCGTGACCGACGTGGGCTCCACCACGATGCCCGCCGACCGGCCGATGGAGGCAGGATCACGCCCGGCGGCTTCGCATGCCGCCAGGAGGGCCTCAAGGCGCGGCCCGAACTCCGTGAGGTCGCTCCGTTCCTCGACGTACCAGCTCCAGATGTCGGCATGCCGCACGGCCAGCTGGAGCATCTTCGGGCCCTTGGCGCCGATCATGATCGGGATGCGGCCGGGCCGGGGTCCGACCGGCCGATGCTCCAGGTCGCGGGCCGCGTGGAAGGTTCCCTCGAAGTCCGCCCGACCCTCGCGAAGGAGGGGGACGATGATCTGGACCGCCTCCTCGAAGCGCCCGAACACGTGGTCCTCAGGCAGACCGAACGCGTGGGCCTGGCGACCGGCGTGCCCGGAGCCGAGCCCCAGCACGAATCGGCCATCGCTGATCTCGTCGATGGTCTCGATGGCCTTGGCCGTGATCCCCGGGTTCCGGTGCAGGGCCGACAGGACCCACGTGCCGACCTTCACCCGCGACGTCGCGGCGGCCACCGCGCCCGTCATCGCGACACACTCCCACCAACCATGGGTCGCACCTTCGGGCGGACGCCACAGCAGCTCGTCCGCCGTCCAGACCGTATCGAACCCGATCTCCTCCGCCCGGCGGGCGAGCTCGCGGATCTCGGCCCAGCGGGCGGTCGAGCCGTCGACGAAGGACTCCCCCATCGGGAGCACGAGGCCGATCTCGATGGTTCGCGGAGGCGCCATCCTTACGATGGCGACGGTTCGACGTAGCCCATGTACTCGACAACCGTCCTGAAGCCAAGCCGCTCGTAGATCGGCAAGCCCATCGGGCTGGCCTGCAGAATCGCCACGTCGCAACCCGCCGCGACTCCGTCGGCGACCACACGTTGGGTCATGG
>DAINSJ010000411.1:0-1047 GCA_036741375.1 Candidatus Limnocylindrales bacterium | reverse complement strand
GTGACGTTGGCCTCCTCGCCGCCGATCGGGACGTCGGGATCGGCCGGGTTCGGGATCCGCAGGAGGACTTCCTCCAGCTCGGCCTCGACCGCCGCGAGCTCCTCGTCCAGGGCCGCGAGGCGTTGGCCGATCTCCGTCGACCGTGCCCGCAGGCCGGCAACCTCCGCGCCCCCCGGCGCCGCGCCGCCCTTGACGGCCTCCCCGACCTGCTTCGACGCCGTATTGCGCTCCGCCCGGAGCATGTCGCCCTGGCCCTGGACGTCACGACGGCGCGCATCGAGGCCCAGCGCGACGTCGACGGTCGACGGGTCCTCACCCTTGTCGATCGCGCCCTGGCGAATGCGGTTGCCGTCTTCACGGAGCCGCGCCAACCCGACGCTCATACCACGAGTGTGCCCTGTTCCGAGGCCTCGGCTAGCCGACGAAGAACGAATTCTGAGTCCAGGCTCGCCAGCAGCCATCCCGCCCGCGGGCCACTGACTCGCCCCAGGAACGCGAGATAGATCGCTCGAAAGGCTTCGGCGGCAGACAGGCCGTGCACCTGGGCTAAGGAAAAGATGTGGGCCTGCCACTGCTCGCCGGGGCTTGGCGGCATCCACCCCTCGGGCCCGCCTGTGTCCCCCGTTTGGGCGGCGTCTACAAGTGCGCCTAAGAAGGAACGCTGGGCATCGGACAGGTCTGCGGCACCGCTCGGCAAAGCGTCCCGTCGGACCTCCATCCGAGCCGAGGGCGGTGCATACGTCTCGAGCCACGCCCGCGCGGCGCGCCGCCGCTCCTCGAGGATTCGCGCCTCCTCCGGCTCGAGCGGCCTGCCCTTCTCGGCCTCGACACGGGCCTGTACGTCGACGCCTGGGACCTGCTCTAGCAGCGCAAGGTGGGCGAATGGGGGTCGAAACCAGGCCGCCTCGGCAGCGACATCGGCGCCGGGGTCGATCAGTGAGTATTTGAACATCGCCGCGTAGCCCGGTGGCAGCTCGCCCTTGACCTCGCGACCGGCGGTCGCCGCGGCCAGTCGATCGAACTCGTCGAACAGCCGCGGGATCGCGT
>DAINSJ010000410.1:0-1048 GCA_036741375.1 Candidatus Limnocylindrales bacterium | reverse complement strand
GCCTAGGTGTGGTGTTCGGGGACGTTGTTGACAGCCGTGCGAGGCACGAGGCCCCCGATCGCGGTGTGTGGACGTCCGTGATTGTAGAAGTCGACGAACCGGCGGAGGGCGTGGAGTCGGTCGCCGTTTGAGCGGTATGGCCGGGCGTAGGCCCACTCGTTGAGGAGGGTCTGGATGAACCGTTCGGCCTTGCCGTTGGTCTGCGGCCGAAACGGTCGGGTCCGCTTGTGGCGGATCCCCTGGCCGGCCAGGACGTCGCGGTAGGCGTGGCTGCGATAGCTCGCGCCGTTGTCGGTGAGCATCCGCTCGATCCGGATGCCGACCTCGGCGAACCGGGCGACCGCCAGCTCGACGGCCCACGAGGCGCTCTCGCCACGTTCGTCGGCGACCGGCACGACGACGGCGTAGCGGCTGGCGTCGTCGACGAACACCTCGAGGTGGTCGTAGCCGACGCGGCCATTGTCGGGGCGCGGCAGGCCCTCTCGACCGAGAGCCCGCCAGCCGCCGCCAGCCGGCACTCGCCCGAGCTTCTTGTGGTCCTGGTGGACGAGCGCGCCTGGATGGCACGCCACGTAGCGGACCGGGGCACCGGTCACCCGGTCGCTGTCGCGCAGGCGGTTGAGGCCGGCCCGCCGCAGGACGCCGTAGATCGTCGAGCGCGGATGGCCCGTGAGCGGGGCCAGGCGGGCCGGACCGTAGCGCCGCCGGGCTCGCGCTCGCAGGATCGTCGCGGTCACCTCATCCGACGAGCGGCGTGGCGAGCGATGCGGCCGCGAGCTGCGGTCCTCGAGCCCGGGCAGGCCATCGGCCCGATAGCGGCGGACCCACTTGTATGCCGTCGCCCGGCTGATCCCGAGCTGCTCGGCGACGGTCGCCGTCGGCCAGCCGTCGATCAGGACCCGTTTTACCAGCAGTTGCCGACTGAAGACGGTGAGACGCGCACTAGGATGTGCCACGAGAGCCTCCGCTCGATGTGGGTACTCAACACCTCACACCGTGTCGCGGGGCTCTCGTTTGTCAACAACGTCTTCGGTCACCACACCTAGGC
>DAINSJ010000409.1:0-1055 GCA_036741375.1 Candidatus Limnocylindrales bacterium | reverse complement strand
CCATCGCGACGCGGCTCAGGTGGCTCGCCTCGACCATCTTCGGCTCGCCGTCGCGATCCTTCCAGCGCGTCTGGATCTCGACCTCCTCGGTCTCGCCGGCGAACCGGATCACGACGTTGAAGCCCGAGCCACCGCGCTCGAGGGACTGGATCGTGGCCTCGTTCGCCGGGAGCGGCAGCAGTGCCAGGACCTCGCCGAGATTCCGCTTGAGCTCATCGCTGAAGTCGCCGATCGCTCGATCGACGTCGCCGGCCACGAGCGCTTCGCACATCGCCTCGGCGCGTTCGCGAACCGCCGCATCTTCCATGGATACCTCCTTGGCTCCGCCATGATGCCCCGATTCGATGCGTGGCGGCAGGCTCAGGCCCGTACGAGGGCCACCATCTCCTCGACGCTCATCGCCCGACCCGCCTGGAACGCCGCCTCGAATGCCCCGTCGCCGAGCTCCGCGCGAGCGACCGGCACGGGGTCCTCGATCTGGAGCATCCGCAGAGGCGTGGCGATCTCGCCGAGCGGCTCCTTCAAGGCGGCGCCGGCACCGCTCAGCAGAGCGGCGCGTTCGAAGTCGCCCTCCGCAATCGCCAATGCCGCTGCGATCATCGCGATCCGAACGAGTCCCTGCATGTCGCCCGTCTCGTAGAAGATCTCGACGGCGTCGGCGAGGCCAGCATGTGCCTCGGCGAACTCGCCTACTCGGAGATCAATGCCCGCCAGGAGTGTGACGGCAATGGCGACTCGCCCAGTCTCGCCCGCGCGCCGGAACGCCTCCACGTTCTCGCGCTGAAGGGCTCGGGCCGAGACGTACTCGCCCTCGTTATGCATGAGGAAGACCTGAGCCTCCCGGATCCGGATCAGGTCCCTCTGGCTCCCGAGCTGCTCGTAGAGGCTCGACGACTCGGCATAGTCGGCTCGCGCCGTCGCGCGATCGCCTAGCAGCACGGCCACATATCCGGCGTTGTGTAGCGCCTCCGCCAGACCGGCCGGATCGTCGAGCTCTCGTTGGATCGCCAGGGCCTCGGCGTAGATGGGACGAGCCGCCGGGATGTCGCCCTGCC
>DAINSJ010000408.1:0-1066 GCA_036741375.1 Candidatus Limnocylindrales bacterium | reverse complement strand
GGCGCTCGTCGAAGAGCCCGTACGTCGGCAGGAAGAGCTTCCGATGGACGTGCCGGATCTCGCCGTCCTCCATGAGCGCCGCGGCGATGAAGAGGCGATGATCGGCCGACTCCTCCACGAACGAGACGGCCACCGAGAGGCCGCGCGTCGTCGCCGCCAACGAGGCGAGCCGCGGGTCGTCGAGGCGCATCGCGACCTCGGCCGCGAGGTCCTGGAGCAGGTAGCCCGTGAGGCCGAGCTCGGGAAAGACGACGAGCTGCGCGCCACCCGATCGGGCCTCGGCGATGAGCTCGCGATGCCGCTCGAGGTTCTCGTCGAGCCCGCCGAGCCGCGGGGCAATCTGGGCAAGGGCGATCCGGAGCGCGGTCACGCCCGGAGTCTAGCGACTACCCGAGCGCGCGGGCCGACTCGGGGGCGGCCGGAACGTCCTCGGCGAAGTGGCAGGCCACCTCGTGGCCGGTCTCGAGCGATCGAAGGGCGGGGTCCTCGGTGACGCAGCGCTCGGGGTTGCCGAGGCGTTCCCGGAGCCAGCAGCGGGTATGGAATCGGCAGCCGGAGGGCGGGTTCGCGGGCGAGGGCACATCGCCGCGGAGAATGATCCGCTTGCGCTTCGCCTCGACCTTGGGGTTCGGGATCGGGATGGCCGAGAGCAGCGCGACGGTGTACGGGTGGAGCGGCGTCCTGTTCACGTCCTTCGAGGAGGCGAGCTCGACGATGCGCCCGAGGTACATCACGGCGATCCGGTCGCTGATGTGCCGCACGACCGACAGGTCGTGGGCGATGAACAGGTACGTCAGGTTGAACTCGCCCTGCAGCCGCTCCAGGAGGTTGATGATCTGGGCCTGGATCGACACGTCCAGGGCGCTGATCGGCTCGTCCGCGACGATCAGGTCCGGGTTCAGCGAGAGCGAGCGGGCCATCCCGATGCGCTGGCGCTGGCCGCCCGAGAACTCGTGCGGATACCGATCGACGAAGTCCGGGTTGAGGCCGACCGTCGCGAGGAGCTCGCGGACGCGGGCCCGCCGCTCGGTCTTCGTGCCGATGTCGTGAATGTCGAGCGGCTCGC
>DAINSJ010000407.1:0-1069 GCA_036741375.1 Candidatus Limnocylindrales bacterium | reverse complement strand
GACCCTGGTCTTCTGGGGGGCCAATCCAAGGGCGCCGATAGGAGGTTGACGTGGCGAGATTTGGACGCAAGGACGACGACAAGGGCTCCGAGTGGGTCCCGGATCAGAAGGACGAGGGGTCCGAGGAGCCGTTCGTCGGCTACCCCGCGGAGGGGCAGTACGACGCTGAGCGGGTCGAGGAGGAGATCTACGACCAGCGGGACCAGGGAGTCGAGGTGGTGGCCGAGGGCGCCGACGAGGAGGCGCAGCCCGGCAGCTTGACCGAGCAGGCGGCGCGCGACGCCGAGGCCAGGGCCGACGCCGCCTCGGCGCAGTCCGGGCAGACGGTGGCCGGCAACGGCGACCCGCACGTAGCGGGGGACGGAGCGACGCTCGGGCGCGACTTCATCATCCCCGGCGTCGATTCCGAGGACTCAGACCCCTACCGCTGGCACACCGGCCAAAAGCGCGAGCACGGCGGCACCGACGCGATCGAGATCATCGACCTGGTCAAGCAGTTCGGCCGCACCCGGATCCTCAACGGCCTCAACCTCGGGTTGCCCGATAATCAGATCTCGATGGTGCTCGGGCCCTCGGGCACCGGCAAGAGCGTCCTGATCAAGCACATCGTCGGGCTGCTCTACCCGGACTCCGGCGACGTACTCGTGCACGGCGAGTCGATCCCCAATATGACCGACGACGAGCTTTTCGAGGTGCGCAAGAAGTTCGGCCTGCTGTTCCAGGACGGGGCGCTGTTCGGCTCGATGAATATCTACGACAACGTCGCCTTCCCGCTGCGCCAGCACACCGACAAGGGCGAGGATGAGATCGGCGAGATCGTCAACCGCCGGTTGAAGGAGGTCGGCCTGGCCGAGGCGCTCAACCACATGCCCAACGAGCTGTCGGGCGGGATGCGCAAGCGAGCCGGCTTCGCGCGGGCCTTGGTCCTCGACCCGGCGATCGTCATGTTCGACGAGCCGGACTCGGGCCTCGACCCCGTGCGCACGGCGCTGCTCTGTGAGCTGATCCGCGAGGTGCACGACGAGAACGGCGGTTGCTACCTGGTGATCAGCCACGACCTCGGCACGGC
>DAINSJ010000406.1:0-1075 GCA_036741375.1 Candidatus Limnocylindrales bacterium | reverse complement strand
TGGACGAGGTGTTCGCGACGCTGACGGGACGGACGAACGCAGTCGTCGTGGCGCGGGAAGGCCGTCCGGTCGGCGTTTTGACGCGGAGCGACCTGCTCGAGTACCTCGCGCACCACCGTTAACTCACCCTTTGCCGCCTCTTAAGCGGCTTCATCCATCCTTCGGGACGTGATTCGCGCTTTCCTCACCCTCGTCCTCGCCGCCGGCGCTGCCCTTCCGGGCGGGAGCTGGCAGCGCCTCCCCGCGGCGCCAGTCGCGATCGAGGCCGACCGGACGAGTGTGTGGACCGGCAACGAGATGATCGTGTACGGCGTGACCGGCGTGGCGCGGGACGGGAACTTCCTCAAAGCGGTAAACGTCGCCGACGCGTACGACCCGGCGACGCATTCCTGGCGCCGCGTCGCGGATCCTCCCGGCCCACGCGAGTTCCTGGGCAACAACCCGGCCCTGTGGACCGGCAAGGAGATGCTCGTGTGGCCGAGCAAGGCATTCGACCCGCGCACGAACCTGTGGAGGCGGCTGCCGCCCTCGCCCACGGACGCCGGAGGACTCGTCGTCTGGAGCGGCCGCGAGCTGATCGGCTGGGGCGGCGGCTGCTGCGGCGACGCGTTTTCCGACGGCGCGGCGTATCGCCCGGCCACCAACAGCTGGCGCAAGCTCGCACCCTCGCCGCTCGCAGGCAGCCAGCACCCCGTGGGGGCGTGGACCGGCCGCGAGCTCGTGATCTTCGTCGGCGGACTCGACCCGAACGGCAAGCCGTGGCCCGCGCGGCTCGCCAGGGCTGCCGCGTACAACCCCGCGACCAACCGCTGGCGTCGGATCTCGCCACTGCCCGAACCCCGCGGCGGCGCGACGTCCGTGTGGGACGGTCACGAGCTGCTCGTCATCGGCGGCGCTGGCCGCGCTCGCCCGGGCCGCCCGGCTCCGCTCGCCACGGTCGGCTTCGCCTACAACCCGGCGACGAACCACTGGCGCCGGCTCTCGCCGATGCCTTCAGGCCGCGCCGGAGCCGCCGTCGTTTGGACCGGAAAGCGACTCTTCATGTGGGGCGGAAGCCTCACCGCCGACGGCGGAC
>DAINSJ010000405.1:0-1076 GCA_036741375.1 Candidatus Limnocylindrales bacterium | reverse complement strand
CGAGCGCCAGCAGCGGCCGGAGCGGATGAATGAACGCCGCGATCCCGAGTGCGGCGACGATCGCCACGGCACCGAGGCGAGAGTCGAGGGTCAGGCGGTTCGGCACGAGGGCGGTCTCCGCGCGGTGCCGGGCACAACGAAACGCCCGAAGGAACCGCATCCCCGCCGAGCGCCCCATCCTCCCCGATGCAAGCACCGGATCGGACTGTCGATGCAAGCACCGACTGGTTCGCTACTGGAAGTTCAGGGCCCCTTCGGGCAAGACCTACAGTACGGGCCGGTCAAGGCCTCGCGATAGGGGCTTATCCACGAGTTTCGGAGTTCCGGAGGGCGATTCACGTTCGCCATCCACAGCCGGTCCACGGAGCTCGTCCGACGGCTGGCAGCGGGAGCGTCGCCGAGACTCCAGGTGCCATCTCTGGTTACGATCCGGCCGATGCCGCACCCCGAGCCTACTGAGCGCCTCGTCTTTCGCGAGATGACCGAGGACGATCTCGAGCCGATGGCCGCCCTCCTCGGCGACCCGGAGGTGATGGCCTACTACGCCCACCCGAAGGATCGCGCCGAGGCGCTCGAATGGATCCGCTGGAACCAGCGGCTCTACCAGGAGCATGGCTTCGGGCTCTGGGTCATTGAGCTCCGCGAGACCGGCGAGTTCGTCGGCGACTGCGGCCTGACGCCCCAGGAGGTCGAGGGTGTCACCGAGATCGAGGTCGGCTATCACGTCCGCCGCCCGCTGCAGAGGCGCGGCTACGCGACGGAAGCCGCCGCGGCCAGCCGGGACTTCGCGCGCGCCGAGCTGGGGCTCAGCCGCCTGATCGCGATCATTCATCCCGAGAACGTGGCGTCCCAGCGAGTGGCCGAGCACATCGGCCTCACGCTCGAGAAGGAGGTCGACCGCCACAGCGGGCGAAAACGGATCTACGCCGGCCGCATCTCCTAGACGCGCCGCCGCCCTGGGGCGGGCAACCGGCCGAGACGGGCGCGATGCGCCGGGAATCGAAACGCCCAGAGGAACGCCCGCTTCCTTTCTGATCCATCTGCCCCCATGCAAGCACGGGAGCCGACTTGCCGAT
>DAINSJ010000404.1:0-1082 GCA_036741375.1 Candidatus Limnocylindrales bacterium | reverse complement strand
CGCCACGTGCCGAGCAGCATCATCACGCCACCGACGAGCGTGACGATCGAGGCGATGAGCCCCAGGCCGAGGAACAAGCCGATCGTTGCGACGCTGGCCAGGGCCGAGAGCGCGACGAGCGCGCTCACGACGAGGGCGATGATCTGGAGCGGAGCCGGCCACGTCATCGTCTGATTCGGGGCGTACTTCAGGTAATAGAGCACGAACAGGACGATCGCCCCGATCAGCGCGAACCCATCAGCGCCGAAGCCGAAGCGGTTCAGGACGAGGCCGAGGATCCACCCCACGACCACGACGCCGCCGCCCTGCGCGGCAAGGCGCTCGTTCGCGTTGAGCTTCTGCCACATCTCCTGGAACTGTGCCACGGACATCCTCCCGGTTCGCTTGCATGGCGCATTGGGCGCGCGGCGCAAGGGTAGACCCCTCGCCAAGCCCGCGAAAGGGGGTTGCGGTGCCGAACCGCATCACAACCGATCGATGGAGTGCAGCGCCTCGAGGTCGGCGGGGGCGTCGATATCGATCAGCGTTTCGGCGCGCGGATCGAGCGCGCGCCATGTCTCCGGGGCCAACTCCTCGACGGCGAGCCGGCCGAGCATCGCCCGGAGCGATCGTTCGCCGGCTCGGAGCGTTTCCTTGACGGCCAGTCGTGCGGGGTGGATCCAGAGGGCGACGGGAAGCGGACGAGCCTCGCCGTCGCTCGTGAGCACGATTGCCTCGGGGCTCGCCTGGCCCGGTGCGGTGGTCGCCGACTCCAGCGCGTCGAGCATCGCCTGGAGGACCGCCGACCGGAGCCTCGGCATGTCGCCCGCGACGACGATCGCCCGCCGGCCGGTCGTCGCCTCGAGGGCCGTCGCCAGGCCCACGAGCGGGCCGCCGTACGCCTCCGGATCTCGAACGATGCGGACGACGGGATTGCGAGGGCGCTCGCCGAGGGCGGGCTCCACCACCGACGGGTCGGCCGGAAGCGAGACGACGATCTCCGACGCGACGGCCGCGACCGCACGAATCGCGTGCTCGAGGAGGGTAACGCCGTCGATCTCGGCTTCGAGCTTCGGGGCCCCGAACCGGGAGGAGCGGCCGCC
>DAINSJ010000403.1:0-1095 GCA_036741375.1 Candidatus Limnocylindrales bacterium | reverse complement strand
CGGGGCGTCGTCGCGCGCGGCGGGGGCGGCGCGATGTCGATGCTCGCGGTCGGCGACCGCGATGCGCTCCTGACCCTTCCGGACATGTACATGCGGAAGATGGCGGTCGGGCCGCGCGCCCGCGGGCACATCGACCTGCGCAAACCCGTCGCCGAGAACGTGCAGGCGATCGCAGAGGCGTTCGGGCGCCGCGTGGCCGACGTGACGACGATCGTGCTCGATCGTCCGCGGCATCACGACCTGATCGAGGAGATCCGCGCTTCGGGCGCCCGGATCAAGCTGATCCAGGACGGCGACGTGACCGCATCGATCTCGGCCGCGGTACGGGGGACGAACGACCACCTCGCCGTCGGGATCGGGGGGACGCGGCAGGCGATCTTGTCGGCCGCTGCGCTCCGTTGCCTCGGCGGCGAGATCCAGGCGCAGCTCTGGCCGACGTCGCGGCGCGAGATCGAGCAGGCCCGCGAGCAGGGCGTTGAGGACGTCGAGCGGATCTTCACGACGGAGGATCTCGTCGGGGGGGAGACGATCTTCGCGGCGACAGGCGTGTCGAACGGCGACCTGTTGCGCGGCGTCCGCTTCCTCGCCGACAGCGCGCGGACGCACTCGCTCGTGATGTGCACCCGCTGCAACTGGGTGCGATTCATCGACGGGATCCATTTCTTCGCTCGGGATCGTCGCGAAGAGGTCCGGCTCCTAGGCCCCTAGCTAGACTGGATTCATGCCCACGCGCGAAGACGTGATCGAAGCGCTCCGCCAGGTCGAGGATCCCGAGCTCGGGATGGACATCGTCGACCTCGGCCTCTTCTACGACGCGGAGATCACCGGCTCCAAGGTCAAGGTGACGCACTCGCTCACGTCGATGGGATGTCCCGCGGGACCGATGATCCAGGACGACATCCGCTCGGTCGTCTCTTCGCTGCCGGACGTCGAGGACGTCGAGATCGAGTTGACGTGGGATCCGCCCTGGACCCCCGACAAGATGTCCGAAGACGCCAAGTTCATCCTCGGCATCGGCTGAGCGTCGGGCGCCGCAAGGCGCTAGTCAGGAATTCGCAGGACGATCTTGCCGAGCTGCTCGCCGGCCTCGAGGCG
>DAINSJ010000402.1:0-1096 GCA_036741375.1 Candidatus Limnocylindrales bacterium | reverse complement strand
CGCTAGTGTCGCGCGCCGGAATCGGCTTGCGTCTTGCGGACGGCCTTGGCCAGGATCTCATCGGCGCTCTTCACCCACTTGAACGGCGTCGCCCCCTCGTTCCATTCACGGGTGAACCGCTCGATCACGGCGCTGACGGCCCGGACGCTCTCGAAACTGCCGCGCCGGATGGCCTGGCGAGAGAGGATGCCGAACCACGTCTCGATCTGGTTCATCCACGACGCCGAGGTCGGGGTGAAGTGAAAGTGGAAGCGCTTGTGGCGCCCGAGCCACTGCGCGATCTCGGGTGTCTTGTGGGTGCTCACGTTGTCGAGGACGACGTGGATCGGTCGGCGCGGGTAGGTCCGGGCGAGGAGGTTGAGGAAGTCGAGGAACTCCGCAGCCCGATGGCGAGCCACCGCCTGGTTGGTCACCTGCCCGGTCGCGACCTCGAGGGCGGCGAACAGGCTGAGCGTGCCGTTGCGCTTGTAATCGTGGGTGTGGCGCTCGACCTGGCCGGGACGCAGCTGGAGCATCGGCGCGGTCCGGTCGAGGGCCTGGATCTGGGTCTTCTCGTCGACCGACAGGACGATCGCCCGCTCGGGCGGGTTGAGATACAGCCCGACCACGTCGGTCACCTTGGCGACGAGCTCGGGATCCCGGCTGAACTTGAACGTCTCGACCCGGTGCGGCTGGAGCCGGCCCTCCTTCCAGATCCGACCGACGGTCGAGGGACTGACGCCGACCCGCCGGGCGAGGCGCTGGCGGCTCCAGTGGGTGGTGGCATCGTCGGGCGGCGTGAGCGTCGTGGCGAGGACCCGCTCGCGGACCTCGCGGCCGTACGTCCGCGGTCGGCCCGGGTGCCGCGCGTCGGCGAGGCCAACGAGGCCGTGCTCCTTGAACCGCCGTCGCCACAGCAGGACGGTCGGGACCGACACCCCGAGCTCGTCGGCGATCTCGACATGGGCGGCACCCTCGGCCGCCCGCAGGATGACCCGGGCGCGCATTGCGGCGCGCTGCTCGGTCGTGCCCGCCCGCGTCATCGCGCGGAGGGCTTCAGCTTCGGACTCACTGACAGCCAACGGAGGAGCCGGATGAGCAGCCATGCTCCGGACAG
>DAINSJ010000401.1:0-1116 GCA_036741375.1 Candidatus Limnocylindrales bacterium | reverse complement strand
CGGGTTTCGCCGGGGCTCCAGCGTTCCGAGCTGCCGGCGGGAAGATCGAGCCGGAATCCGACCGTCGCCGCACGGTCGAAGACCAGGCGCGAATTGACGCGATCGAACGGGAAGTGCGACGACACCCGAACCACGCGCCGCGACGTATTCTCGACCGTCAGGTCGATCCGTTCGAGCCTGGCGTCCGCCCCGGTTGCAGGCCCCGCGGCAGCCTCAGGCGCCATGTCGATCGCGCCCGGACCGTCGGTGGTCGGTGGCTGGCCCTGGCCGAGGGGATCGACGAGGACGACGAGTCGGGCGCCGTCCTCGAGGAGGACCTCGAGCCGGACGTCGTCGACGAGCTCTCGCACGCCGGCCATCACCTGGTCCGGCCGAACGGCGGCGAGGCCGGCCGCCTCGACCTCGGCGTATGAGGCCCCGGCGCGGCCAGCCTCGAGCATCGCATCGCAGATGATCGCGATCGTCTCCGGGGCGTTCAGCAGGAGTCCAGCCGACCGATGCCGCCGCGCCAATTCGGCAGCGCTGAAGATGAGCAGGCGCTCCTCTTCCCAAGACGTCAGGCGCATCGCGGCATCCTAGCCCGCCTGGTCAGGCGAGCGCAGACCGTGGGATCCTCGCGGCCGCCTCGGCCGCGCGGACCAACTCTGTCGCAACGTGGACGTCGATCGTGTCGCCCGGGGCGAACGTCAGCCAGCGGGCCCGCTTCGTGATCCCCGCGCCGGTCAGGACGCCCGAGCCGTCGTCGATGAGCATCCCGTTCACGAAGCCGAGGTGGACATGCTCGGCCTCGGGGAAGACCCAGGCGAAGTACACGCTCCGCCGGCCGATCGGCAGGTCGTAGCCGATCAGCCGCCAGCCGATCCGAACCCGCTCGGTCGCGTCGGGAACGGCCTCGAGAACGATCGAGCGAAGGCGCTCGGCGAGCGCGCGCAACGGTTCGGGATACCCGTCGAGGAACGCCTCGATAGGGAGCGATTCGGCCATGCGGTAGACTAATCCGGAGCGCCGAACGGGCGTTCACCTGTGGGGATGCGTGGTCTCGACAGGGTCTGGCTGTCAGTGAACGCGAGCCGAGGTGCCGTCAGGCCTCGTTAAACAGGCGGCAAAACGAAGTAC
>DAINSJ010000400.1:0-1118 GCA_036741375.1 Candidatus Limnocylindrales bacterium | reverse complement strand
GCGATCGCGAAGTGCTCCGAGGCGAAGCGCCGGTCGTAGGCGATCACGACGCCCTTCGACTGCTCGCCCTTGCCGATGACATAGCGGGCGACGCCGTCGGCGCAGCGACGGACGGCCTCGAACGTGAACTCGTCGGCGATCCGGGCCCGCCAGCCGTCGGTGCCGAAGACGATCTGCGCTCGAGCGGTCGCGTCGGTCATCGCCGATCCTCCCATTCGGAGACCCGGTGCAGGAGCTCGTCCACCTTGGCCCGTGATGGTGCCGCACCCGTGAGGAGCGCAACCGGCGACGAGCCGAGAATCTCGCGTGGGCCGTCGCCGAGCGCCAGCCGGCCATCGAGCCGCTCGACGACGAGATCGTCGGCACCCGCGGTCGCCGCCTCGCCCGGGCGGATCACCCGGCCGTCGCCGCTCGCCCCGGTGGCCTCCAGCAGTGCGCCCCAGCCGCCGAGGTCGCTCCAGCCGCTGTCGAGCGACGCCATCGCCACGCGTCGATCCCGGGCGGCGCCCTCGAGGACGGCCTGGTCGACCGAGAGCGGCTTGAGCTGGTCGTAGGCCGCGGCGAGGCCGCCATCGCCCGCACCCACACTGCCCAGCAACGTCAGCAGGCCGGTGTAGCGCTCGAACGCCTCCCGGATGGCGCCCCGTTGCCAGACGAAGATGCCGGCATTCCACGCGGTGCCGGGATCACCGAGCAGTTCCACCGCTCGCTCCCGGGTTGGCTTCTCCTCGAAGGCCTTGAGCATCGACACTGGCACGCCGTCGATCGGCGCGTGTGTAGTGGCATCGGGGACGAGGTAGCCGTACTCGGTGGCCGGCCGATCGGGCCGGACGCCCAGCGTGATCAGCGGCGCCTCGATGTCGAACGAGCCGCTCGCGAGCCGCCCGGCGGCGCGGATGACCTTGCGATGCGCCGCGTCGTCGACGATTCGATGGTCGGCCGGGAGGACGACCATCACGTCACTCGGATCGCGATCGATCCGCAGGGTCGCGAGGGCGACCGCGGCCGCCGTGTTGCGGCCCGCGGGCTCGATGAGGATCCGCACGTCCGGCAGCTGCTCGCGTGTCACCTCGGCGTAGCGCCGGTCGGTGACGACGGTGACGTCCTCGGCGGCGAGC
>DAINSJ010000399.1:0-1124 GCA_036741375.1 Candidatus Limnocylindrales bacterium | reverse complement strand
TTCAGGAAGCGCAGCCCGTCGCGGATCGGTCCGAGGTCCGGTCCGAAGGAGTCGGTGAGGCCCGCCTCGAACCAGCACATCGCTCCAGCCGACGGGCCCGCCAGGATCACGCCGCTCTCCCAGGCGTCCTTCAGCGCCCGGTCGACGCCGTGCGTTCGCCAGACTGCGAGCATGTCCGCGGTGTTCCCGCCGCCGACGTAGATGACGTCCTGCTCGCCGAGGAAGCCCCCGATATCGTCGACGCGCCGATCGAAGAGCCCGAGGTGCGAGGCCTCCGCCCGGCGGGCGAAGAACCCGTAGAAGGCCGCCGTGTACTCGTGGTTGTCGCCGCTCGCGGTGCCGATGAAGCAGATTCGAGGCCGCTCCAGCCCGGTGAGATCGAGCAGGTATTGGTGGAGCACGCCGTCATTGGAGGAGGCGAGCAGCGAAGCACCGCCGAGGGCGAGGATCCGCGGCCCGGAATCAGCCATTCTTCGAGCCGCTCGAAACCTAGAGCCGGACGCTCGGCGGCCGGTCCCGGTCGAACATGTGGACCGTGTCGACGAACCGCACGGTCTTCGTCTGGTAGGCCATCACGAGTGAGTGCGTTCGAGCGCCGCCGCCGAAGAACCGGACTCCCTCCAGGAGGTCGCCGGCCGTGACGCCGGTCGCCGCGAACACGAGATTCTCGCCCGAGGCGAGGTCCTCGGTGTGATAGATCCGGCTCTCGTCGCCGTGGCCCATACGCGCGCCACGCTCGCGCTCCTCGTCGTTGCGGTACCGGAAGCGGGCCTGGATCTCGCCGCCGAGGCAGCGCAGGGCCGCCGCGGTGATCACGCCCTCGGGCGCGCCGCCGAGTCCCATGACTGCGTGGACGCCGGTCCCCTGGACGGCGCAGCTGATCGCGGCCGAGAGGTCGCCGTCCGAGATGAGCTTGATTCTCGCGCCCGTTGCGCGCACTTCGGCGATGAGCGCCTCGTGGCGCGGTCGGTCGAGGATGACCACCGCGATGTCGCCGACCTTCCGGCCGAGGATCTCGGCGATCCGGTTCACGGTCTCGGTCGGCGTGTCCCGGATGTCGACATGCCCTGCCGCGAGCGGCCCGACGCAGAGCTTCTCGAGGTAGGTGTCGGGGGCGTGGACGA
>DAINSJ010000398.1:0-1131 GCA_036741375.1 Candidatus Limnocylindrales bacterium | reverse complement strand
GCCTTCGCGCCCATCCGGACCCACTCGAGCTCGCGGGCCAGCGTGCGCTGGCGAGCGTCGACGGCCTTCGACTCACCCGCCATCCGCTCGAGCTTCTGCTCGAGCCAGCCCGAGTAGTTGCCGGAGAACGGAATGCCGCGGCCGCGGTCCAGCTCCAGGATCCACTTCGCGACGTTGTCGAGGAAGTAGCGGTCGTGCGTGATCGCCACGACGGTGCCCTCGTATTCGCCGAGGAAGCGCTCCAGCCACTCGACCGATTCGGCGTCGAGGTGGTTGGTCGGCTCGTCGAGGAGGAGCAGGTCGGGATGGCGGAGGAGGAGCCGGCACAGCGCCACGCGACGCTTCTCGCCGCCGGAGAGGGTTTCGACGTCCGCGTCGTCCGGCGGGCAGCGCAGGGCGTCCATTGCGATGTCGACGTTGCGCTCGAGGTTCCAGGCGTCCGCGGCGTTGATCCTGTCCTCGAGGGCGCTCTGCTCGGCCCCGATGGCCTCGTAGTCGGCATCGGGCTCGGACCATTTCGCCATGACGGCGTTGTAGTGCTCGATCAGGTCGTGGACCTCTCGAACGCCATCGAGGACGTTGCCCTTGACGTCCTTCGCCGGATCGAGCTGCGGCTCCTGGCTCAGGTAGCCGACGGTGAAGCCGGGCGTGAGGCGGGCCTCGCCGGTGAAGCCGTCGTCGAGCCCGGCCATGATCTTGAGCAGGCTCGACTTGCCGGCGCCGTTCGGCCCGATGACGCCGATCTTGGCGCCCGGATAGAACGAGATCGAGATGTCCTCGAGCACGGTCTTGTCCGGCGGGTAGTGCCGGGCGACCTTGTACGAGGTGTAGATGAACTCGGGTGGCATGCGTCAAGGGTAACGATCGAAGCGAAACGCCGACGACTGCGCGATCGCAGCGGCCTCGGTAGCATCGGGGCATGAATGCTGCACCGATCATCCTGGTTCCCGGATTCTGGCTCGGCGCGTGGGCGTGGGACGAGGTCGTCGCCGACCTGCGGGCCGACGGCCTTGACGTTTCCGCGATCACGCTGCCCGGCCTCGAGTCGGCCGACGCCGACCGGTCGTCGATCACGCTCTCCGACCACGTCGACGCCATCGTCGAGGCGGTGAAGGCGGCCGAAGTGCCCGT
>DAINSJ010000397.1:0-1135 GCA_036741375.1 Candidatus Limnocylindrales bacterium | reverse complement strand
ATCGTCCCAATATTCAAATGCGGCTTCGTCCGCTCAAACTTCGCCTTCGCCATGGAACTACTGGTCCTTTCGTGACGCCCGGGGGCTGCGCTTACGTGCCGTGCAACCGGGCGATGATCTCTTCGGAGACCGACTCGGGAACTCGCTGGTACGAGTCGAACTGCATCGTGTACGTCGCGCGACCTTGGGTGCGCGAACGGAGGTCGGTAGCGTACCCGAACATCTCCGCGAGCGGCACGTGGGCCTCGATGACGTGCGCGTTGCCGCGCTGGTTCATCCCTTCGACCCGACCTCGACGCGACGAGAGGTCGCCGATCACGTCGCCCATGAAGTCCTCGGGGGTGACGACCTCGACACCCATGATCGGCTCGAGGAGGACCGGCTTCGCCGCCTTGACCGCCTTCTTGAAGGCCCGGGACCCGGCGATCTTGAACGCCATCTCGCTCGAGTCGACGTCGTGGTACGAGCCGTAGGTGAGGATCGCCCGGACATCAACGAGCGGGTATCCGGCGAGGACGCCGCCTTCCATCGCCTCTTGGATCCCGGCGTCCACCGCGGGGATGTACTCGCGGGGGATGACACCGCCGGTGATCTTGTCGACGAACTCGTAGCCGCCGCCGGGCCCGGTGGGCTCGAGCCCGAGCACCACGTGGCCGTACTGGCCCCGGCCGCCGGTCTGGCGGATGTAGCGCTCCTCGACCTTCTCGACCGGCTCGGTGATCGTCTCGCGGTACGCGACCTGGGGCTTCCCGACGTTGGCGGAGACCGAGAACTCGCGGGTCATGCGGTCCACGAGGACGTCGAGGTGCAGCTCGCCCATCCCGGCGATGATCGTCTGGCCGGTGTCCTCGTCGGTTCGGACCTGGAACGTCGGGTCCTCTTCGGACAACGCGGCGAGCGCCTTCCCGAGCTTGTCCTGGTCCACCTTGGTCTTGGGCTCGATGGCGACGTGGATGACCGGCTCCGGGAACTCCATCCGCTCGAGGACGATGGGGTGATCCGGGTCACAGAGGGTGTCGCCGGTGGCGGTGTGCTTCAGGCCGACCGCGGCGACGATGTCGCCGGCGAAGACGCCGGTCTTGTCCTCGCGGTGGTTGGCGTGCATCTGGAGGATCCGCCCGACCCGCTCCTTGCG
>DAINSJ010000396.1:0-1135 GCA_036741375.1 Candidatus Limnocylindrales bacterium | reverse complement strand
GCGGTCGCCGGCTCGATCAGGCCTGCCCGAACCTTGTCGAAGCAGCCGCTGCAGTAGACCGGTCGATCGGTCCGCGGCGCGAATGGCACCATGGCCTGGTTGCCGCAGGCGTTGCAGATGGCTGCATGGTATTCCCGGGGTCCGCCGTTGCGGACGCGTTTGGCGGCGGCCCGACAGTTGGGACACCGCTGGGGCACGTTCACGAGCCCTTTCTCGGCGAAGAAGCGCTGTTCACCGCCCGAGAAGATGAAGCCCTCGCCGCAGTCGCGGCACGTCAGGGTTCGGTCGTCGTACACCGCTTGGCTCCTCCGAACACGGGGCGGTCGAAATCCTCTGCGTCCCGCCCCCGACCGCGTCCGCCCGTCCGGCGCCTGACAACGTGGCGCCCACACGAGCCCGAACGAGATCCTCGGAACTCAACCGCGAGAATACGGGCCGCGTCAAGATGGCGAGAGCCGTCGCGACGCCTCACGACGGCTCGCAGCGCCGCCCGAGCGTGCCGAAGCCGAGTCGAGGGAGGGAACCCGTTGTGTCCTGCCACCGTCCCGAGGCGATGAACGCCCGCCTCCTCCGACGTGCCTCGATCGTCCGCCGTCTCGGCCTCCTCGTTGTGGCGGTCGGACTCGCCGGATGCGGCGCTCTGGGCGGCGCATCGCCGGCACCTTCGGGCGGAGCGCTGACACATCCGACCGGTGCGACGGATCTCATCCTGCGATACGAGCAGGGCGGCGGGTTCGTGCCGCCGGGCTTCCTGGCGACCGAGGGTCCGACCTTCTCACTCTACGGCGACGGCACCGCGATCTTCCGTAATCCCCGCGACGCGAACCCGGTCCCCGACAGCACGGCGAGCCCCCTCATTCGAGGGGTTCCGTACCAGGTGGCGCACCTCTCGGAATTGCAGGTCCAGGCAGTGCTCGCGTACGCGCTCGACCCGGGCGGGCTGCGCGCGGCCGACGTCCACTACGAGCGTCCGATCGCCGACGCCCCGACCACCGTCTTCACGATCGACGCCGGCGGCATCAAGAAGGCGGTGAGCATCAACGGCCTCGGGATCGATGCGGCGAGCGGCAAGGATGCCCAGATCCTGGCGAAGCTCACGGCCCTCGGGACGAAGCTCCAGGGCTACGGCTCGGAG
>DAINSJ010000395.1:0-1145 GCA_036741375.1 Candidatus Limnocylindrales bacterium | reverse complement strand
TCACGTTTGGGCCGTCGCCGCTGCAGCGGCTCGAACGGCTGACGAAGCACCTCGGCGGCGCGACGATCTGGGCGAAGCGCGAGGACTGCAACTCGCCGCTCGCGTTCGGGGGCAACAAGACCCGCAAGCTCGAGTACCTCGTCGCCGAGGCGCTGGCCCAGGGCTGCGACACGCTCGTGTCGATCGGCGGGGTCCAGTCGAACCACACGCGCCAGGTCGCGGCGGCGGCCGCGGCGGCGGGCCTCAAGTGCGTGCTGGTCCAGGAGAGCTGGGTCGACTGGCCCGACGTGACCTACGACCGCGTCGGCAACATCCTCCTGAGCCGGCTCATGGGCGCCGACGTGCGGCTCGTGAAGGCGGGCTTCGGGATCGGCTTCAAGGAGAGCTGGGAGCAGGCCCTCGCGGAGATCGAGGCGGCCGGCGGCAAGCCCTACGCGATTCCCGCGGGAGCGTCCGACCATCCCCTCGGCGGCCTCGGCTTCGCCTCGTGGGCCCGCGAGGTCGAGACCCAGGAGCGCGAGCTCGGCGTGTTCTTCGACACCATCATTGTCTGCTCGGTCACGGGTTCGACTCAGGCCGGGATGATCGCGGGTTTCGCGGATCGACCGGGCGGCGGATCGGCGGGCGGCGGCGAATCCTCGCGGCCGCGGCGGGTCATCGGCATCGACGGCTCGGCGAAGCCCGTCGAGACCCGCGACCAGGTCGCCAGGATCGCGCGGTTCACGGCGAAGGCGATCGGGCTCGAGCGCGACCTGCGCGACGACGAGATCGTCCTCGACGACCGCTACCACGCCGGGACTTACGGGATCCCGGATGCCTCGACGCTCGACGCGATGCGCCTGGCGGCCCGCCTCGAGGCGATGATCACGGACCCGGTCTACGAGGGCAAGTCGATGGCGGGGCTCATCGACCTCGTGAGCCGCGGCGAGATCGACCGCTCCTCGACGGTCCTCTACGCCCACCTCGGCGGCCAGCCGGCGATCAACGCATACGCGTCGCTGTTCAGCTAGGAACAGGTGAACGAGGAGAGCCCCCGGCGAATGCCGGGGGCTCTCGGTTCCCCTGAGAACTCGGCGGGATGGCTACCGCGCGACCACCTGGCCGCTGTACGTGCCGCCGTAGAGGCCCGCGTCGCAGGCGTCGGC
>DAINSJ010000394.1:0-1162 GCA_036741375.1 Candidatus Limnocylindrales bacterium | reverse complement strand
GGCATCCACGCCGGCGGCTACGTCTTCCAGATCGAGATGACCCACCGGGCGTCGCGGGCGGGGGCTCGGGTCGTCGAGGTCCCGATCACGTTCCGCGACCGGCAGGTCGGCCGGTCGAAGATGTCGCGGCGGATCATCGTCGAGGCCCTCCTCGTGGTCGTCCGCCTCCGCGCGGAGGAGATTGCCTCGTCCTGGCGGCGACGCCGCGACCGGTGACCGCCCGGCCCATGGACCACAGCCGATCGGAACGAGAGGCCGAGCCGCTGCCGCCGGGCCTTCGGGTCGTGATGGACATTCGGCCGATCCAGGACCCGGAGCGATCGCCGGCGACCGCTCGCTATCTCGAGGGCCTGCTCGGGGCGTATGACGCCGCGCCGCTCGCGGGCGAATCCTTCGCGTTCCTCCTCCAGTCCGACCTCGACGACCCGACGACGACCTTGGAGCACCTCGACGTCGTCGGGCGGCGGCTCCTCCCTCCGACCCGCCTGCTGCGCGGCGGCGCCCTCACGGTCGATCCATTCCTGCTGCGCGGTGCGTCGCTCGGGGCTGCGTGGCGGGCGGAGCGCGGCGGCGCCGCCGGCGCGGTCTACCACGCGAGCGCTGGTGCCTCGCCGCTGTTCTCGCGGATCCCGATCGTCGTGACGCTCCTGGACCTCGCTCCGTGGGAGCTTCCTGGCCGCTTCCAGCGCGGACCGGCGGCGAGATTCGGGCAGCGGCTTCGGGCCCAGCTCCTGCGCGACGCTGCCGCGGTGATCGTCGGCACGGAGGCGGTGGCTCGCTCCGCCCGCCGGCTCCTCCGAATCCGCCCGGAGCGGCTGCGGGTCATTCCCCTCGCCGCGCACCCGGCCTTCGCGCCCTGGTCCGGGGACGGGCCCGACATCGCGGCCGCGTCCGAGCGCGATCACCTCGGGCTGCCGGATCGGTACCTCGTGTACTCCGGGCGGTATGACGCGCGACACGACATGGCGACGTTGCTCGACGCGCTCACGCGCCTCGCGAAGGCCCCCCGGCCGAGCGGGCTGCGTCCTGACGTCCCGTGGCCGCCGCGGGTCCTGCTCGTCGGCGCGTCGCCCGACGATCGGGCCGGGCTCGCCCGGGCCGCGCTGCGCTTCGACATCGGGGAGGCGCTCGCCTACGCTCCCGCACTCCCGCCGGCGCGGCT
>DAINSJ010000393.1:0-1163 GCA_036741375.1 Candidatus Limnocylindrales bacterium | reverse complement strand
AGGGCGATGGCCTCCCCAGCGGACGGCGGCTGGCCGTGACCGGACGGCCCCGTGTTGAACTTGATGAAGAGGGTCTTGCCCTCCATCTCGGCGTGGCCGGGCAGTCCGCCGCGCCGACGCAGCTTGAGGAGGTCCTCCCAGGTGAGCGCCCAGCGGCCGTCATCGGGGAAGGCGAAGACGGGATCCGGATCCCGTTCGGCACGGGCGCGCAGCGTTTCGTTCAGGACCGCCAGGGTGGCGTAGACCAGCGGGATCGTGTGACCGGCCGAGAGCACGAAGCGGTCCGCGAATGGTCGCCAGGGCTTGCGGATGTCCCAGCGCATGGCGCCCGAGAGGAGGAGCGCCAGGAAGAGGTGGACCTTGGAGCGCGACCCGCCGGGATGGCCGCTCTGACGGTAGTTCAGCGCCAGGTCGATCGCCTCGTCGATGATCTCCCGGATCGCGTCCCAGTCCTCGAACGAGCTCACCGCCTCGTCGTAGAGGCGATCCGCGGTCCGCTGCTGGATGGTCGTCATGCGTGGACGAGCTCGCCGGTCCGCTCGAGCTTGGCGAGCGACTCGTCGACGCGCTCGAGGGCAGCCGAGATCTTCTCCCGCGAGTTGGCGTAGCTGAAGCGCAGGTAGCCCTCGCCGTAGCTGCCGAAGGCCGTTCCCGAGAGTCCGCACACGCCGGCGTCGTACAGGAGGTGGTCGGCGATCTCATTGCTGTTGCGACCGAACGAGCTCATGTTCGGGAAGGCGTAGAAGGCCCCGTGCGGCATCACGCAGCTGACGCCGGGGATCCGGTTGAACCCCTCCACGATCAGCGCCCGGCGCGCGATGAACTCCTCGCGCATCGAGTCGGCCGAGTCCTGCGGCCCGGTCAGGGCGGCCACCGCGCCCGCCTGCGCGAAGGCGTTGGTGCCACTCACCGAGTTGATCACGAGTGCCGAGAACGCCGGCATCAGCCAGGTCGGCACGATTCCGTAGCCGAGCCGCCAGCCGGTCATGGCGAAGGTCTTGCTAAAGCCATCGAGCGTGATCGTGCGATCCGCCATGCCGGGGAGCGTGGCGATCGAGAGCGGCTCGCCCTCGTACTGGAGACGGCCGTAGATCTCATCGGCCAGGACGACCAGGTCCTGCTCGACGGCGATCCGCGCGATCTCGCGCTGGTCGTCCGGGGTG
>DAINSJ010000392.1:0-1164 GCA_036741375.1 Candidatus Limnocylindrales bacterium | reverse complement strand
CACCGCGACCGGGATCGCCGGGAACGAGGCTGCGGCACCATGGTTGGCCGGCCACCTGCAGTGGGCCCGCGCAGCGAACCTCGTCGAGATCACGAGCGCCAACCGCTTCGTCCTCACGACCCGCGGCCGTCTGCTCTCGAATGAGCTCTTCGCCCGCCTCGTCTGAGGCGTCGGGCCGCGACCGCACCCGGCGGACCGCTGCCGGGCGACCTCGACGCGAGGATCGAGGCGATCGCCCGTCGCGTCCTGGAGGATGAGCTGCGCGAGCAGCGCCGCCGCGGGCAGCCTGAGTCCGTTGACACTGCGCCGCGCTCGGGCTAGGATGCGTTCACCGCGTTAGCACTCTGGCATGGAGAGTGCTAACCGCCCGAAACCGAGCTCACGCAACAGGAGAACCGGCCTTGGCGCGTCGGATTCGTCGCTCCACCGGCCCCCTGGACCTCCGCGCACAGGCGATCCTCCGGGCCGTCATCGAGGAATACGTATCGACCGCGAGTCCGGTCGGCAGCCAGGCGCTCGTCGAGCGTCATCGCCTGGGCGTGTCCAGCGCGACCGTCCGGAACATCCTCGCCGAGCTCGAGCTGGCCGGACTCCTCGGCCACCCGCACACGTCGGCGGGCCGGATCCCGACCGATTCCGGCTACCGCTGGTACGTCGAGTCGATCATGGATTCGGCGCTCATGCCCGAGGTCCAGCAGCTCATGATCCGGCACCAGTTCGGGCAGGTCGAGTTCGCGAGCGAGCACTGGTTCCGGCTCGCCGCCTCCACGATTGCCTCGCTGACCCGGGCGGCCGGGCTCGCGACTGCCGCCAAGCCTGTCTCCGCCCATGTCCGCCGCGTCGACGTCGTGTCGATCAGCGACCGGCTCGTCAGCCTCGTCGTCGTCCTCCAGGAGGGCTCGATCAAGCAGGCCCTCGTGACGATCGACAACGCCGAGGACCAGGCCTCGCTGACCACCGTCGCGGGGATGCTCAACGAGCTCGTCCACGGTTCGACGGCGAGCCGGGCCGAGGCGGCACTCCATCGAGTCGATCCCGAGCAGCCGCACGCCAACCTCGTCCGCAGGCTCGGCGAGCGGATCGTCCGGATCCTGCGCGACTACGACGCAGAGGCGGTCGAGGAGGTCTTCAGCGACGGGCTCCTGAACATCATGGGTGCCCCCG
>DAINSJ010000391.1:0-1176 GCA_036741375.1 Candidatus Limnocylindrales bacterium | reverse complement strand
GATGCGAGCGTCGGAAGGGTTGCCCCTGTACGTCGTCGAGGCCCTGGCGCGTCGAGCCGACGAGGGTGAGGGCATGCCAAAGGGCGTCCGGGCGATGCTTCGCCAGCGACTGGCTTCGGTCGATGGAGCCGCCGGCCAGGTCCTCGCCGCAGCCGCCCTCATCGGGCGTTCGTTCGACGTGCCGACCGTTCGCCACGCGAGTGGGCGATCCGAGGACGAGACAGTCGTTGCCCTCGATGCGCTCACGCGTCGTGGATTGATCCGCGAGCTCAGCGTCGGGGGTGGACCGGCCGTTCGCTTCGACTTCTCGCACTCGGCGCTTCGTGACCTGTCGGAGGAGTCCACGAGCCTGGCCCGCCGTCTCCTGCTCCACCGGCGAATTGCGGAGGCGTTCCGGATGGACCTCGCCGGGGCCGGACGCGATGACCTCGGGCGACTCGTCCAGGTTGCCCAGCACGAGCGCGATGCGAGGCGCGATGCCGAGGCGGCGATCGCGTATCGCGAGGCCGGCGACGGTGCGTCGGCCGTCTACGCGAATCGAGAGGCGATTGCCCACTATGAGGCCGCCCTGGCCCTCGGCCACCCCGAGGTCGTGGCTCTGCACGCCGCGATCGGCGCGCTTCGAACGCGCCTCGGCGACTACGGTGGGGCGATCGCGTCGCTCGAAGCGGCGGTCGCGCTTGCGGCGCCGGCCGAGCAGGCGAGCCTCGAGCTCGCCCTCGCCCGAGCTCAGATCCGGCGCGGCGACCTCGTGGCGGCCGATCGGCACCTCGACGCGGGCCTGGCAGTGACTGACGATGGGGCCATTCGTTCGAAGCTCCTGGTCCACCGCGCCGTGATCCGGCGTCGAGCGGCCGACCTCCTGGGCGCCGAATGGGCTGCCGGCGACGCGCTCGCGGCGGCGACCGCGGCCAGCCATCCGGCGACGGCAGGATCCGCGCACCGAATGATCGGACTCCTCGCACTCGACCAGGGCGATCCGATCGCGGCCCGCGCATCACTGGAGCTCGCAGTGGTCGCGGCCGCGGCCGATCCTGATCCGACCGCCCGGATCGCCGCGCTCGTGGGCCTGGCGCTGGCCGAGTCGGCCCTCGGAGACGCGGACGCGATGCTCGCCCGCGGACGGGACGCCGTGTCCGCCTGCCAGCGCATCGGGGATCGGCATCTCGAGGCGGC
>DAINSJ010000390.1:0-1181 GCA_036741375.1 Candidatus Limnocylindrales bacterium | reverse complement strand
GCGCGGGCGGCGGCGCGAAGGTCGCCATCGAGCGTCGCCAGCGCGGCATCTACCTCGAGCGCAAGGTCGAGGTACGCGGCGTCGTACACCGTCAAGTGGTGCTCGGCGGCGAGCCGCACGGCCGCCACCAGGCCCTCGATCTTGCGGTCAGCCGTTTCGAACCCGCTCTCGTACAGCCGCTCGAGGCGGGCGACGACGGCCCGGGGCGCAAGACCCAGTCCGCGAAGCAGCGTGTTCGCGACCTCGAATGGGAAATGCCCCGGGACCAGGATCATCGCGTCGGCCTCGATCCATTCCCGCCATCTCCGGTCCCAGTCCGCGTCCCCCTGCAGGAGCTCGATGGCCGCCGATGCGTCGACCACGATCGCCGCCTGCCCGACGGCGAAGGTCATTCGACGAGGCCGGCGATGTGCTCCGCTCGATCGCGACGCTGGTTGCGAACGACCGCTGCCGCATCGACGGGTGCGCCGGGTTGGCGGCGAGCGATTCGGCGGATGTCGTCGAGCGCTGCCAGGCGAGCGGCACGACGTCGGTCCGGATCGAGCAGGGCAAGATCCCCGAGCGGGACCAGCGCCGCGACGGGTTGCCCGGCTCGCTCGATGACGATCCGCTCCCCGGCCGCGGCCTGGTCGACGATCTCGCCGAACCGACGGCGGACGTCGAGGGCGCTGACGGTTCTCATAGCGCCATCATAGCACTGTGATAGTGGCCGGCAACGATCCTTTCCCCGTCAGCGACGTCGCGGAACCCGCGGCGTTAGCGGACGACGAGGTTCACGACCGTGATCGAAGCGCCGGGCTTGAACCACGACACATCGAAAGTGAGGGTCGCCTCGACCTCCTCGACACCGTCGTGCCAGCCGTGCTCGTAGACATTCGTGAGAGCCGGTCCGCCGTTGACAGGACTGACAACGAGGGTGATACCGCTCCGGAAGTGGACGTCGAATGACCACGCCTGCGCCAACTCGAAGGTGCTGTCCCGCAGCAATCCGTTCGGCAGCACGGCTCGCCCGATCACGACCGTCTGAGAGCCACGCCCCGTGATCGGAATGACCAGGCGGGAGACACGGAGCGCACGGCTCTGCGAGATCGCCACAGGGTCTGCCGGTGGCACAGGCGTGGCGTCACCGGGGATGTCCGTGTAGCAGCACCGATCGAGGCCGCCGGGCCAGCCGAGCGGGA
>DAINSJ010000389.1:0-1184 GCA_036741375.1 Candidatus Limnocylindrales bacterium | reverse complement strand
ACGGGCGGCCGGGGCGCCTTCGCCTGCGTCGACGCGGCTGCGGCGAGGGCGACGACGAGCACCGCGGCGGCGGCCGCTGCGACGCGGCGGAGGAACGGCCGCACCGCGCCGAGGTAGGCGTCCGGGGCCTCGATGAAGGACATGTGCCCGACGGCCGGGATCACGGTCAGCTCGCTGCCCGCGATCCCGTCGTGCAGGACACGCGCGGCGCGGACCGTCGTCGTTCGATCTTGTTCGCCGACGATCAGGAGAGTCGGGCGGTTGATGCGCCGGAGGTCGGGGACGTAGTCGAAATTCCCGTAGCCGGCGGTAGCGAAGTGCCGGATCACCTCTGGCGTGTAGATCGTCTCGTCCCGGAAGCCGGCGGGCACAGGGCCGGCGAAGTGGAAGGGCCACTGGACGCGCATCAGCTCGCGGAACTCTTCCTCGGTCTCGACGGTCTGCTCGCGCTCCCAGGACTCCGCGATCGGCTTGCCGGCCTCACCCATCGCCTCGAGTGACGCGGCGACGTCCTGCTCTAGCGTGGCGCGCGAATCGCCGCCGCCGGAGATCACGTAGCCGGCGGCCGTCCCGAGCTCGATCGCGTGACGCGTCGCGATGAACGCGCCGAACGAGTGCCCGAAGAGCGCGAACGCGTCGAGACCGAGCGCCTCGGCGGCGAGATCCACGTCCTTGGCGAACACGTCCAGGGACAGGCTCGCCGGATCGACCCGCTCGCTGCGCCCCTGTCCCCGCTCGTCGACGTAGAGCAGCCTGAACTCGTCCGCGAGCGGATCGAGCCACGGCCGGAAGTGCTGATGGTCGAGTCCAGGCCCGCCGTGCAGGACGAAGAGGGGGAAGCCCGAGCCGACGTCTTCGATCCAGAGCGAAGTGCCTTCGGAAAGGCGCACGTCCACGAACCGATGCTAGAGCACATCTCCCGGCGAGCGATGTCCCGGGGTCAGACCCTCGGCCATGTCCCGGGGTCAGACCCTCGGCCATGTCTCGGGGTCTGACCCGGCACGTCCGCAGGAGTGCCGCCGCGGTGGCGGGCTTCGCCCGGCACCGCCCGATTCGGCGGATGCGAGCGCTCCCGAGCCTGAAAGTCGCCATGGTGCCGGCGAAGCCGGCGCCGGACTTTCAGGCTTTGGCTTCGTTCCAGTCGTCGCCGACGCCGACGTCCACCGCGAGCGGCGGGTCGAGCG
>DAINSJ010000388.1:0-1193 GCA_036741375.1 Candidatus Limnocylindrales bacterium | reverse complement strand
GACGATGCGCTCATAGGCGTCGCGCGGGCCGAGGCTGACCCAACCGACGGCGCGATCCCCGTCGAACGCGACCAGACCCGGGGGATCAGCTCGCGGCCCACCGGCGGCCTGCGCACGAAGCCGCTCCCGCAGCTCGGGGACCTTGGCAGCACCGAAGTCCTTCGAGCGCAAGCGCCAGTACTGGCACCAGCACCAGCGCGGATCACCACCCTCGCGGAAAAGCTCCGCGAGCGCATCCCAGGTCTCCGCGGTCAGCGGGCGGACGACGATGGTCACCGGGAGACTCAGCGCGAGTCGCTGCCTGGCTCCGGAGGCGCGCCAGGCTCGGCGCCGGTGGCGATCGGATAGCCGGATCGGGACCAGTCGCTGTATGAGCCGGCATAGAGGATCGGGTCCGGGAGGCCAGCGATGCGCATGGCCAGCGAGTGATGGGTCGCGGACGTGCCACTCCCGCACGAGGTGACGACGTCGCTCGAGCCGCCGGCACCGAGCGACTCGAACCGCGCGCGAAGCGCCTCGGGGGCCAGGAGCCGCCCATCGGGGCCCAGATTGCCGTCGATCGTCGCGTTGACCGCGGTCGGGATGTGGCCTGCGATCGGGTCAACCGGCTCGGTCTCGCCGCGGTAGCGCGGTGCGGCACGCGCATCGAGCAGGAGCACGGTTCCGAGCTTCGCTCGAAGGTCGTCGCGCTTGATGACGCCGCTCCACGAGTTCGCAAGCTCGAGCCGACGCGGCGCGCGGGCGGGTTCTTCGCCAGCGCTCGCTGGCAGGCCGGCCGCCGTCCACGTCGCAATGCCCCCATCGAGGACCGCGACGTCCTCGAACCCGAGGTTGTCGAGCATCCACCACAGCCTTGCCGCGACCCAGCCGCCGACGTCGTCGTAGGCGACGACTCGCGAATCGTTGCCGATGCCGCAGGCCCCCATCGCGGCCGCCCACGTCCGTGGGTCGGGGAGGGGATGCCGGCCCGGCGCGCCGAAGGCCTTCGGGTTCCCGAGCTCGGCCAGGTCCGTATCGAGGTCGAGGTGTATCGCGGCCGGGATGTGGCCCTCGAGATACGCCGCGCGGCCGGCGCCGGGCTTGCCGAGATACCAGCGCGCATCGACGATGACGAGGTTCGGATCATGGAGCTCCGCGCCGAGATCGGCGACCGAGATCAGGGGCGAGCGAGGCGACATTGACGAAAGCCTACG
>DAINSJ010000387.1:0-1194 GCA_036741375.1 Candidatus Limnocylindrales bacterium | reverse complement strand
CGGCTGATGGCGTCCAGATACGTCCGTGACACCGGAGCTGGACGCGCGGTGAGGCCGATCCGACCCTGACGACGAGGCGAGAGCCCTCGCTACGCTGGTGGTGTTCAGAACAGCAGCAGCAACGGAGGCTCTCGATGGCGAAGTCTACCCGCGGCGTGCGACCGGGCCGCAAGCATCCCTCCGGCCCGCTCATGCCGCGCTCGTTCCAGCGGCTGTGGCGGCAGCAGGTCGCCCCCGATCTGTCGCGCGACGCCCGGCGGCGGCTGGCGATGCTCGACTGGCATCGCGCCCACGGCGGGAACGTCAGTCGCACCGCCCGCCACTTCGGCTACTCCCGGCCGACCGTGTATCGCTGGTTGGCGCGCTTCGATCGCTCACGCCTCGAGACGCTCGAGGATCGCAGCTCGGCCCCGCGTCGCCGGCGTCGGGCGACCTGGACGACCGACCAGCTGCGCGCCGTGCAAACGGTCCGCTCCGCCTATCCCCGCTGGGGCAAGGACAAGCTCGTCGTCCTCCTGCGTCGAGACGGGATCGTCCTGTCGACCTCGATGGTCGGCCGGATCCTCGGGCGGCTGCGCCGCTCGGGCGACCTGCACGAACCCATCCGCCGGCGGATGAGCGTCCGGCAACGGCGCTGGCAGCGGCCGTACGCGATCCGTCGGCCGCTCGACTGGCCGGTCGTCCGACCGGGCGATCTGGTCGAGCTCGATACCCTCGACATCCGGCCCCTCCCGGACCGGGTCTGGAAGCAGTTCACCGCCCGCGATGTGGTCAGTCGCTGGGATGTCGTCGAGCTCGGTCGACGGGCGACCGCCGCCGCGGCGGCCGCGGTCCTCGATCGCCTGGCCGAGCGGATGCCGTTCGGGGTGCGCGCCATCAGCATCGACAACGGCTCCGAGTTCATGGCCGAGTTCGAGACGGCCTGCCAGGCACGCGGCATCGCGCTGTTCGTCCTGCCGCCCCGCTCGCCCAAGCTCCACGGTGCGGTCGAGCGGGCCAACCGGACCCATACCGAGGAGTTCTACGAGGTGACGACCGCCCAGCCCGAGCTCGAGGCCTTCCAGGCCGAGCTCCTGGCCTGGGAGCGGGTGTACAACACGATCCGCCCCCACCAGTCGCTGGGCTATCTCACGCCGGCCGAGTATCTGGCCTCCGTCGGGGTCGAGGTGTAACGGACGTACTGGACGAGTACAC
>DAINSJ010000386.1:0-1205 GCA_036741375.1 Candidatus Limnocylindrales bacterium | reverse complement strand
CGAAGCCCGGGCACGGGGATCGGGATGATGTCGCCGAGCGGTCCCGCCTGGGCGAGGAAGCTGCCGGTGATGCCGCTGGCGGAGACGTCACCGACGATCTTGTGGAACGCCGAGCCGACCTCGCTGATCGGGAGCCCGGCCGCGACGATGCTCGGTTGCCAGACCGGCATGTAGCCGCCGTTCGTGATCATCGCGACGGCGTTCAGCAGGATGCCGACGAACGCGAGCACGAGACCCGGCTGCTCGCGGTTCGCCCAGAGCCCCGCGAGGAGGAATAGGAAACCGGCGGTGAAGAGGGGCAGGCGGAGCGTGTCGGCGGGCCCGCCGCCGCCCGACTCGAGCGCGAACTGCGTCGCGTAGCGGAGGAACAGGCCGATGAAGACCGCCTGGACGAGGCGCAATCGGACGCTCGCCAGGTTCTCGATTTTCCCGCCGGCAAGGAGCCCGAGAACGAGACCGAGAACGAGGCTGCCGATCAGCACCGGACGATCACCGGTCGGCCGCCGGGATCAAACGATCAGGCGAGATCGGCGGCGGGGGAGCCGGGTGCGGGGGCGTCGAACGGGTGAGCGGCACGGGCGGCATGTTGCGCCAGCAGCGGGATCGGCCGCAGGTCGCCGGCGTCGCTCGCATCTCGAGCCTCGTCGGCCCAGGAGGTCCGGACGAAGGCATCGACGACCTCGGGGTCGAACTGGACGCCGGCAAACTTGCGCAACTCGGCCAGAGCCTGGTCCTGCGAGAGCGCTTTTCGATATGGCCGATCGGCGGTCATTGCCTCGAAGGCGTCGGCAACGTGCAGGATGCGGGCCAATCGCGGGATCTCGTCGCCCATGAGCCGATCCGGGTAGCCCGAGCCGTTGTACCACTCGTGGTGATGCCTGATCACCGGCAGCTCCGGCGCGAGCCGCTCGACCGGCCCGATGATCTGCGCCCCGAGGACCGGGTGGGCATTCATCGTGATCCGCTCGTCCCGCGTCAGCTTGCCCTGCTTGAGTAGGACGCTGTCGGGGACGCCGATCTTGCCGACGTCGTGGAGCAGGCCGCCCCACTCGAGCGCCTCGAGCTCCGCGGCCGACACCCTCAACTCCCGCCCGATGTCCACCGAGATGAGCCTGACCCGCTGCGAATGCTTGCTGGTATACGGATCCCGCTTGTCGACGGCCTCCGCCAACGCCCCGATGGTCTGCGTGAACATCTCGCGCATT
>DAINSJ010000385.1:0-1210 GCA_036741375.1 Candidatus Limnocylindrales bacterium | reverse complement strand
GCTACGAGGAGAGCCTCGAGCTCATCGCGGAGCGGGTGTTGCCGAGCGTGCGGGCTCAGCCGGCCAACGGAGATGAAGCGTTCCGGGATCGTTGATCCGGAGACGAGCGAGCAGCCCTCGCGTGAGTGGTCCGCGGGCGCCGGGCCCTTGAGCCGCGTCAGGCACGTCGTATGCCATGACGGTCGATCACGCCCTCGAGTGCCGATGTCCTTGCGGCGCCGAAACCTTCAGAGCGGCTCGCCAGTGTCCTCGTCGACGGCCGCTGAACTCGTTGTTCCGGCAGCGCGGCTGAGCTTGCCTTCGCCCTTCGAGATCTTGCCCCGCTCGCCGGGGCCGAGACGACGGGCCGCGCCCTCGAGGATCCCGCGAATTTTGGCGTCGTCCGGGCCCGCAAGCTCGACGACGATCGCCCGCATCTGCGTCTGGAGCGTCCAGGCCGCGTGATCGACATCAGCCGGCCACAGGATCGCCTCTCCTGCCGCCACGAGGCGCTGCTCGTCGCCGACCTGGACGTAGCCGCCACCCTCGATCACGCAGAACCAGGTCGTGTTGGGGTTGCTGTGGAGGGCGATGCGCGCTCGCCGGTCAAACGCCAGCTCGGCGACGACGCCGCGCGCGTCGGAGTGGATGACCTGGGCCTCGACTCGGGTCGTGCCGGACGGGCCGTCCGGCCGCCGGCGGCTGCCGGCACCGAAATGGCGGACCTCGATCGGCATCGAAGGTTGTCGGCGCGCTGCCGGGCTGACCGCTGCCGGGCCGATCCGCAGGCTGTCGCCAGCGGGCGGTCGCTAGCGGCGACGCCGCTTCGGCCGGTTGCCCTTCGTCCGGATCGTCGCCTCGGGTCGCGTGCTCTTGGCCCGCGCGAGGTAGCGCTGCCGAGCGAGCTGGTGCTCGTAGGCCTCGAAGAGTGGCGGGAACTTCCGGAAGCGGGCCCAGACCATCACTCCGAGCCCGACGATCCCGATCACCAGGACCACCGCGAAGTCGAACTGGAAGACCGAGCCGGCGACGAGCAGGAAGAACGTGATCAACCCGCTCCAAAGCAGCCACTCCCACATGTCGGTATACAGGCGGTGGCGGTGGAGGGCCCGGGTCCGGAGGTTGTACATCACCACGAGAACGACGAGCAGCACGAGCGACAGGACCCAGACTGGGTTGAAGAGGTCCGGGAAGTTCGATTGGGAGAACCCGATCCAGAGGTAGTCCCAGG
>DAINSJ010000384.1:0-1217 GCA_036741375.1 Candidatus Limnocylindrales bacterium | reverse complement strand
GACTCGAGCGGGAGGTCCGCTCCGAGCGGCGCCGCGAGCGCGACCGCGTCCCCGCACCAGGCGAGGCGGGCGTCGTCGCGCACGGTCTCGTCCAGCAGGCTCCGCGCAAGGGCGGTCGGGGTGCGGGCGAGCGCAAAGACTCGCCGGGCCGCCTCGTCTGCCGCAACCGGGCCGCGGCGCTCCTCCACGAGCTCGACCAGCCGGTCGGCCGCATCCAGCCGCAGCTGCATGGCACTGCACGCTACACGAACATATGTTCGTGTAGCAAGACAAAAGAAGAACCGGGCCTCTCGACCCGGCTCTCCTTCGGAGGGGTGCTACCTACGGTGCGAGTGGCTCGCCCTCGGCCGCGTCCTCGTGGGACGTGTCAGCCCAGGAGGCAGCCGCGATCGACGCGTCGGCCCACGATGCCGCCGCGAGGGAACCGTCCGCCCAGGAGGCGTCGGCCCACGAGGCGTCCGACCACGAGGCTTCCGCCCACGAGGCGTCGGCCCACGAGGCGTCCGACCACGAGGCGTCCGACCACGAGGCGTTGGCCGTCACGTAGTCGGACCAGCTCGCCGCGTTGAACGTCATGCCGTTTCCGCCCGAAGCGCTGACCACGAACCTGTCCAGAGCCGCGTTCGGATTCGGCGGCGTGCCGTTTCGCCAAGCCGCCTTCGACGCGTTCAGCTCGCCGACGCCGAGTGACAGTGGGCTTGCCAGCGGGACCGGTGTCGCCGTCACCATCAGCGCGCCCTTGATCTGATCCGGCGTCCACGAGGGATGCCGTACCAGAATCTGAGCGACCGCGCCGGACACGGCCGGAGCCGCGAACGACGTGCCCGAGAGCTGCATGTACCCGGGCGAGACGACGTGATCGGGCCGCTCGGACGTCAACGTCGCCGACGTCGGGACGGGACCGATCATGTACCGGCCGGGTGCGCCGAGCTCGGGCTTGGCGAAGCCGTCGTACGTGTAGCCGTACGCCGACCATGGTGCCGCCGCGTCATCGGCCACCGTGAGACTGCCGTTGAGGTCAGCCGCGCCCACGGTGATCACGAACGGGTCGTTGCCCGGGGCGTACCTGACGCCGCTGGGCCCGTCGGGCGTGCCGTAGTTGCCCGCGGCAACCACGACGGTGACGCCGGCAAACCACAGCTTCTCGACCGCCTGGTCGAGGGGGTCGTTCACGAACCGGCTCGGCATCGCCGAGTGGAGCGAGAAGTTCGCCACCT
>DAINSJ010000383.1:0-1227 GCA_036741375.1 Candidatus Limnocylindrales bacterium | reverse complement strand
ATCGTCCGGATCGGCACCCAGCTGACCGGCCAGCGCTCGCGCAGGCATACGGCGATCATCTCGACCTCGAGCGCGAAGCCGTCCTCGCGGCTGTCGAGCATCGCGTTCATCAGCCGCCGCCCGATGAGGCGGTAGCCGGACTGGTTGTCCGGGATCCAGCGGCCGAGCGCGGCCGAGAGGGTGAGCGTTCCGAGGACATTCGCGAGCCGCCGGACCGGCGGCATCGCCGAGAAATGGCGCTGTCCGACGATGAGCTCCGTCGGGTCGCCACCAACGGTCCGCCGCGCGTAGGCCCCGAGAAACCCGGGAATCTCGGCCGGATCGTGCTGGCCGTCGCCATCGAGGGTCACAACCGCCTCGATCTCGTGCTCGATCGCCCACCGAAACCCCGCGCGCAGCGCGGCTCCTTTGCCCTGGTTCGGCGCCTGCACGATGACCGTCGCCCCGGCCCCCTCGGCGAGGCTCGCGGTGTCGTCGGTCGAGCCATCGTCGACGACGAGGACCGGCAGGCTGCGGAGCGCGGCCATGATGACCGCACCGATCCTGGTCGACTCGTTGTGCGCCGGTACCAGGACCAGGAACGACGATTTCGCCATTGCACCATCGTACGAGGGGCCTATGCTGCGGTCTCCCAAACATCCCCGCGAGGCCAGAGCATGGCGAGCCGCTTCCAGCGCCCCATCGCCGCCCTCGCGCTCAGCGTCTTGGTGGCCGGACTGCTCACCGCCGCGCTACCCGCGCTGCCCGCCCTGACGGCCGGTCCGGTCGATGTCGTGGCTCGCGAGGTCGCCGTCTCGATCGATCGGGTCCAGGTCGTCCCGCTCCCGATGGCGGCCTCGGACGTCGCATTGCACTGGGCCGGCAACCCCGATGCCAAGGTCCAGGTCGCCTTTGCCGATGCGAGCGGAACGTTTGGCGAGGATGTCCCGGTCGACCGCGACGAGGTCGGCGAAAACCTCGACACCGGCGAGACGTACGGCGACGTGATCTGGGCAGCCGGCAGCCGCCTCGTCCGCGTCACCTCCGATCGGCCGATCGGCCGGCTCACCGTCCTCGCGTTCAAGTCGGATGGACCGGCCCACCAGGTCCTCGCGAGCGGTCCGGTCGTCGCTGCGGCAGTCGGCCAGCCGGCGGTCATCACCCGGGCGGGCTGGGGTGCCAACGAATCCCTTCGCTTCGATGCCGGCGGGCACGAGATGTGGCCGCCGAGCTACGGGCCGATCCAGG
>DAINSJ010000382.1:0-1229 GCA_036741375.1 Candidatus Limnocylindrales bacterium | reverse complement strand
AAGCGTCCGTCGGCGACGGTGACGGTGAGGTCGTGCTCGCCGAGCAGCTTCGCGGCGCCGAGCGCGACCTGGACGCCGTAGCCATAGCCGAGCAGTGCCACCCGCTCGCCCTCGGCGAGCAGCTCACCGATGCCAATCGGGATCTCCTGCGGCCGCTTCGGCAGCGCCACGCCCTCGGCGGCGCCACGCGGATAGCGCAGCGCGATCGGTCCATCGTGGACCAGCGCGGTGCGAAGCATGTGCACGAGCATCGCCTCGTCGCGGGGCGCCATCAGGGTGATGTTGGGCAGGGGGCGGAGGTAGGAGATGTCGAAGGCGCCGTGGTGGGTCGGCCCGTCGTCGCCGACCAGTCCCGCCCGGTCCATCGCGAAGACGACGTTCAGCTCCTGCAGGCAGACGTCGTGGACGAGTTGGTCGAAGGCGCGCTGGAGGAAGGTCGAGTAGATCGCGCAGACCGGCTTCGCGCCCTGAAGCGCGAGGCCGGCGGCGAAGAGCACAGCATTCTGCTCGGCGATGCCGACGTCGTAGTACTGCTCGGGGACTTCCTCTCCGAGCTTGTCGAGCCCGGTCCCCCCCGCCATCGCGGCGGTGATCCCGATCACCCGCTTGTCGCGCTGTGCCTCGGCGACCATCGCGCCCGCGAACACGGCGGTGTACTGAGGGGGCGCGGGCGGCTTGGGCTCCTCGAGCTTCTCCGGCGCGATCGACTCCGGCGCGTTGGACTCCTTGACCGCGACCGGCTTTGGCTTCGCGTCGGCTGGCTCACGGTCGACGATCGAGCCCGGCTTTGCCGCGTGCCATTTCTCCATCCCCTCCAGGCCACCCTCCTCGGCCGCCGCAAAACCCTTGCCCTTCACGGTGTGGATGTGGACGACGACCGGCCGGTCGGCCTGCAGCGCCTCCCCGATCGCATTGCGCAGCGCGCCGACGTCGTGGCCGTCGATCACCCCCATGTAGGCGAGGTCGAGCTCCTCGAACAGCAGGCCCGGGGCGAGATAGGACTTGATCGCCGCCTTGACTTCCGGCCCGAGCCGTTCGATCCGCCGTCCGAGCCCCAGCGGCAGCTTCGTTAGCCGGTCCTCGACCCCCTCGCGCGCGTGGTAGAGGCCCGGATTGAGGCGCACCCCCTGGAAAAGCCGCGACAGCGCGCCGACGTTGGGCGAGATCGACATGCCGTTGTCGTTGAGCACGATCACGATCGGCGTCTCGAGCCCGCCCGCGTTGTGCAG
>DAINSJ010000381.1:0-1230 GCA_036741375.1 Candidatus Limnocylindrales bacterium | reverse complement strand
GCGAGGCCGTCGACGATCATCACCTGCGCCTCGGGCTCCTCCTCCTCGATCTCCGCGGCGATCGCGCGCGCGGGCCCGTCGTGGCCCTCGCCGATGTCGGCGGAGACGATCAGCACGCGGCGTCCGGTCGGCTTCTCCTCCCAGTCGGCGGCGTTCGCCGGGGCCGGCCGGTGACCGTTCTCGGCCGCCCGGTGACCGTGCTCCGACGGTTCGTCGGAGCGCCGCCGGTACCAGTCGAGATAGAGATGCGCCCCCTCGCTGAACGGGGTGACGGGCGCCCAGCCCAGCTCCCTGGCCGCCCGGTCGCTGGAGACCTCCTTGCCGCCAAAGTCGCCGGCGCGCGATGGCACGTGGACCAGCTCGGTGCCGCCCACCGCATCGCGAACCGTCTCGGCGACCTGGAGGATCGAGATCTCCTCGCTGCCGGCGAGGTTGTAGACGCGGTTCGCGGCCTCCGGTCGCAGCGCCCGCACGATCCCGTCGGCGAGGTCCTCGACGTAGACGAAGCGCCGCGACTGCTCGCCGCTCCCGGCAATCGTCAAGGCCTCGCCCGCCATCGCCCGGCGAACGAAGGCAGAGAGGACGGTTGCGCCGCGGGCCCGCGGACCGTAGGGGATTCCGAATCGCAGGATCGTCGGCTCGAGGTCGAAGAATTGGGCGTAGGACTGGCAGTAGATCTCGCCGGCGAGCTTGGTCGCGGTGTAGGGGTGGCGCGGAGGGGGCGTCTCGGTCTCCTCGTCGACCGCCGTCTCGGGACAGTCGCTGTAGACCCAGATCGTGCTGCCGTAGATCACCCTCTTGACCCCGGTCAGCCGTGCAGCCTCCAACACCGCCATCACCCCGCGCACGTTGATCTGCTCGGCCTTTCCGGGCTCGGCCTCGACCACGCCGACGTCGGCCACCGCCGCCAGGTGGATGATCGCGTCGCAGCCGCTGAACGCGCGGCTGAGCGCCCCGGTGTCGGTGACGTCGCCGCTCACCGCCCGCACCTGCTCGCTGGGGTGGTACGGGGAGGGCTCGAGGTCGAAGATCACCGGCTCATGGCCGGCGTCGATCAGCTTGTCGACGACGTGGGAGCCGATGAAACCCGAGCCGCCTGTGACCAGCACTCTCACTGCCCGTCGGCCTCCGCGGAGCGTCCACCCCGGTAGTAGAGGGGCACGCACCAGTGGTGAGTGGAGACCCAATCGGTTTCGGGAAGGTCCACGGCGTGCCCCAGGATTCGATGAC
>DAINSJ010000380.1:0-1236 GCA_036741375.1 Candidatus Limnocylindrales bacterium | reverse complement strand
CCCAGCGCCCGTAGTCGCGCGATCCGAACCGGCGGCGTTCGGCGGCTCGCGAAGACGAAACTCAGCCGCTCAGGTGCCCGCGCGATGAGCTCGATGGCGATGTGGCGGATGTCCGGCGCGTCGTCGACGAGGTGGAAGTCGTCGAAGATCAACGCCGTCGGATCGGCCGGGAGGTCGCCGAGCTCGCGAAGGAATGTGTCCAGCACGGTGTCCCGCGGTGGTGCGCTCGATGCCGTCTCGCGGAGGAGCGAGTCCGTTGCGGCCCCGAAGCCCGGCACGTGAACGCGGACCGCCGCCACGAGGTAGGCGATAAAGCCGACCCAGTCGCGGTCGCCCCGATCGAGGCGGAACCAGAGGGTCCGGATCCGGGTCCGCCTCGAGAAATCGGCGAGAAGCGTCGTCTTACCGTAGCCCGCCTCGGCGATCACGAGGACCGCCCGAGAGTGGACTTTGACCGCGAGCCATTCGAGCAGGCGTTCGCGCGCAAGCGTCTGGTCCCGAAGCGGCGGCGCCTGGACCTTGCTGATCTGGATCGGGTACTCGGGCATCGCGCCGAGCAGGCCTCTCGAGTCAAGGATGGGCGCCACGATCGGCGGTCGTCCGGGTCCGACTCCGATGGGCGGCCGTCGCTGGGCACGGTCGGGGTCGTCCGGAGGGGTCGACGGTGATGGCGGGGTGGGCCGGGCGAACGATAGGGAGGCGTCGTCTGCCGTGTCAACGTCAGAATCGTGCCGGTCGCGGTCCTCGAGCGGCATGGCTTCGGTCGACGACCGACGGCTGGAGGGCATGGCGCCATGGTGGCGCGCGGCGCTCATCGGGCGGTTACGTCCGGTCGGCGGTTTCCTTGGAGCGAGGATGCCCCGGGCGAATTGCCTGGTTTTGGGCCTGCGTCGTCGGAAATGTGTCAGACGCACGCCACCGGAGCATTAGAGCCGGTATGACACAAAACTGCGTCGGCGCAAGGCCCAGCGGAAGAGTGCCTTTGCCGGCGAGCACCGGGAGGCGCCCCGGATCAGCCCTCGTATTCGAAGCCGATCTTGATCTCGACCCGGTACTCGACGATCTCGCCATCCTCGACCCGGGCGGTCGATTGCACGACCTCGACCGTCTTGATGTTCCGGACCGTGCGCGAGGCGGTCGCGACAGCCTGGCGTGCGGCATCGCTCCACGACTTGGGGCTCGTCCCGACCATCTCCCGGATGATGATGACCCCCATGTCGGGACCTCCTCTGGCTC
>DAINSJ010000379.1:0-1238 GCA_036741375.1 Candidatus Limnocylindrales bacterium | reverse complement strand
TCAGCTCCTTGAGCGTGTAGACCCCGCCCGAGCCGGTGGCCGGGACGACGTCGTCAGGCCCTATGTCGGCCCCGTTGCCGCCGCCGGCGAACGGGAAGGGCGTGGCGCCCGAGTCCGCGGGGCGGAATGCGGCTGACCCGGAGACTTCCTTCCCTCCCCAGGCCAGTCCCAGCTCGAGCGCCTGCGAGATGTCTGCCGAGCCGCCCGGGGTGACGACCACCGAGGAGTCGAGGGTTGTGGCGCTCGAGGTGAGCGTGATTACGCCGCTCGCGATCGCCGCGCTCACGCCCGCGAGCCCCGCATTCAGAAGCGCGTCGTTCAGCGCCTTCACGATGCCTGCGGTCGTACCGGCGTACGTCCCGGCCGGAATCGTCACGTCGAGCGCCGGGCCGAAGTCGGCGGCCACGCGAAGCGTTTGCGGCGACGCGATTGTCAGCGGGAACGATGCTGTGCTGCCGCTCGTCGAGGTCCCGTTGGCACCGGTGGTCGGTGCGCTGGTGGGGAGTGAGGCGGCGACGAGTTGCGAAGTCGCGAGCGCAGTGAGGACGTAGCGCGGGTGTGAGGCCGACATCGAGAGGTTGATGAAGCTCTCCTCGGCGCCTTTGACCGGCTGGTTCGTGCTCGGGTCGACGATCCAGTAGGTGATCGTCAGCGCGAAGAGGTCGTCCGGGTTCGCGACGTTGTTGTGCGTGACGGCAACCTCCATCCCGATTCCGCCGGCGCGGTTCGCCCAGGTTCCGAGCCCGTTCGCGGTCAACGTGAGGACGTCGATGGGACTCGGCGGCCCGTCCTGAAGCGTTACCGCGGCGGCCGCGGCGCCGGCGCCGGCCGCGCGGACGACGATCGCTTGAGAGCCGCCGTTCGCGAAGAAGTGCGCCACCGCGTGGCCCATCGGGCGCGCTTCGTCGAGCGTCGGGCCGAAGGTGCGCTGGTAGTCGGCGAAGCTGAAGATCCGGACCGGCATGTCGACGGGTCCGCGCCCGGCCGCTCCGACGAAGGCGGTCACCGACGTCGAGACACCCACGATCGTGTGCACCCCGGATGGGGCTTCCTCGATGTAGACGCCCGGATATGTGGTCTGGACCGGCATGCGGCCACCTCCTCGCTGCCCGACCGGCGGGCCTCGCTAGCTCAAGCGAGCAGTGTCGAGGTCGCCCGTCTTCGTTTCGCCACCGCTGCATCACGGCAACGTCACTCGGGCGTTGCCGCGACGTCACCGCAGCGCGTGAGGCGCGACA
>DAINSJ010000378.1:0-1239 GCA_036741375.1 Candidatus Limnocylindrales bacterium | reverse complement strand
GGCGGGACACGAATCGGGGAGTCCTTCCGGGAGTTCAATCGCCGCTGGTCCCGGCGGACGCTGCGCTCGAGCGCCGTCGTGATCGTGATCTCCGACGGCTGGGATCGCGGCGACCCGGCCCTCGTCGCCACCGAGACCGCCCGGCTTCGCCGAAGCTGCCACCGCCTCGTGTGGCTCAATCCGCTCGCGGGAACCGCCGGCTACCAGCCGCTCGCGGCGGGCATGCGCGCAGCATTCCCGTTCATCGACGACTTCCTGCCGGCCGGGACTGTTGCCAGCCTCGAGCGACTCGGTGAGGTCCTCGCGGGCGCTCGCGCCAGCGACATCCGTCGAGGCAGCGACGCGGCGGCCCACGTTCCACCCGACCCGCCCCCGTCCGACGGCGGCCAGGTCGCCGCCCAGCCACTCGCCCCGCGGCCGAGCCGGCCTTCGATGGCCGCGCCGCGGCTGACCGGCGGGCAATGAACGAGCTCATCGCGACCTACGACGCCTGGCGCGCGGAAGGCGTCGAGGTCGGGCGCGCCGTCGTCCTGCGGACGTTCGGCTCGAGCCCCCGGCGCGAAGGCGCGGTCCTTCTCGTGGCCGAGGACGGCCGCATGATCGGCTCGGTGAGCGGCGGCTGCGTTGAGGCCGCGGCCGCAGCCGAGGTGCTCCGGGCTCGCCAGACCGGCCGCTCCCAGGTGATTCGCTACGGAATCTCCGACGAGCAGGCGTGGGGCGTCGGGCTCGCCTGCGGCGGCACGATCGACGTGCTCGTCGAGCCGTCCGTCCCCGACGCGGTCGTTCGCGCCGCCCGGCACTCACGCGACAGCGACATTCGCGGCGGAGCCGTCGCCATCCTCCCGCTGCCGGTCGATGCAGGAGGGGGCAAGGACCTTCCAGAGCTCGCCACCTCGCCGCGCGGCCAGCCGGAGTTCCTGACGGCGGGAGACCTGGACCTCGCCCCCGGAGCCGATAGGTCGCGACCCGGCACTCCGGACCGAAGGCTCATCGACGCAGCTCGCGATGCCCTGGAACTCGGTCGCTCGGAGGTCGTCGACCTCGAGACCGGCTCGGTCTTCATCGAAGCGTTCGCGCCCCGACCGCGGCTCGTGGTCGTCGGGGCCACCGAGGTCGCCCGGCACCTCGTCGCCTTCGCCCGGGGCCTCGGCTACGCGACGATCGTCATCGATCCGCGGACGGCATTCGCGGCCCCGGAACGCTTTCCGGACGTCGACGCGCTGATCGACGACTGGCCCG
>DAINSJ010000377.1:0-1242 GCA_036741375.1 Candidatus Limnocylindrales bacterium | reverse complement strand
TCACCAGCGTCGACGCCGGACAGGTCATCACCACCGGCCTGGTCAACATGCGCCGATTCGAGCAGCGGACCAGCGAGACCCTGGTGCTCGCCGAGCTGTTCGAGCGGATGATCCGGGTTACCACCGCGGACGAGATGTTTGAGGCAACCGTCGAGGACATCGCCATCGAACAGGAGCCCAACCGGGACTGGGTCATCGTCAAGGTGTTCGCTCGAAAGGGATCCGGCGGCGCCCGCAGCATCTCGCGCCTCGGGCGGCGCCGTGGCGAGACCGTGCTGGTGGACATCCAGCAGGTGACGGGCCTACAGCACGAGGCCGAGAATCAGAGCGCTGCGAAGCTGCTCGAAAACTATGACGACCTGCGGCCCGCCGACCTCGCCGAGGTCATCCACGACCTCAACCCCAAGCGCCGGGCTTCGGTCGCCGCCGCTCTGGACGACGAGAGGCTCGCCGACGTCCTCGAGGAGCTGCCCGAAGACGACCAGGTCGAGATCCTGCGCGGCCTTGGGAGGGAGCGCGCTGCCGACGTCCTCGAAGCCATGCAACCGGACGACGCGGCCGACCTGCTCTCGGAGCTCGCCCCGGAGAAGGCTGAGGAGCTGCTCCGGCTGATGGAGCCCGACGAGGCCGCCGACCTGCGTCGTCTGCTCACCTACGACGAGGACACTGCCGGTGGGCTGATGACGACCGAGCCGGTCATCCTCGGCCCCGAGGCCACGATCGCCGAAGCGCTCGCCGTGGTCCGTCGCATCGAGCTCTCGCCCGCTCTAGCTGCGACGGTGTTCGTATGCCGTCCGCCCCTAGAGACCCCGACGGGCAAGTTCCTCGGGGTGGTCCACATCCAGCGCCTCCTGCGCGAGCCGCCACACGCGTTCATCGGCAGCATCCTGGACAAGGACCTGGAACCGTTGACTCCCGATGCCCCGATCGGCCGCGTCACGCGCATGCTCGCGACCTACAACCTCGTCGGTGTCCCCGTGGTCGACGAGGACGGCAGGCTCGTGGGCGCGGTGACCGTCGACGACGTGCTTGACCACATCCTTCCCGACGACTGGCGCGAGGAGCGGCACGAGGTGACCCATGGCCCGTGAGCGCCCCAGGCGGGCCCCCCGGCTGGATCAGCCGCGCGAGGCGAGCCGCGGCTTGTTCAACAGGCCGCAGATTGACCCCGACACCTTCGGGCGGTTCGCCGAGAAGTTCGCACGCTACATGGGGACGGCCAAGTTCCTCGTCTACATGACG
>DAINSJ010000376.1:0-1243 GCA_036741375.1 Candidatus Limnocylindrales bacterium | reverse complement strand
CTCACCTGGACCGCGACCGACGCCGGCGCCTCCGGCATCCGCGGCTATGACGTTGCCCGGAGCTCGGACGGCGGCGCGTTCGCCGTGATCCGCAGCGGCCTACTGGGAGCGAGGCTGGCAATCAGCCTCGCTCCCGGCCACTCCTACCGCTTCGAGGTCCGCGCGACCGACAAAGCTTCGAATCGCAGTCCGTGGATGCCCGGATCGACCTTCACCCCCGCGCTCGTGCAGCAGACGAGCGGGGTCGTCTACGGCGGGACCTGGGCCACGGCGAGCTCGCCCGCCTACTCCGGCGGCTCGGCCCGCTACAGCGGCGGCGCCGGCGCGTGGGCCAGCTACTCGTTCACCGGTCGGGGCATTGAAGCCTTCCTCACCCGAGGACCGACCCGCGGCCAGGTCCGGATCTACGTCGACGGCGTGCTCATCTCCACCACGGATCTGTACGCCGCGACCGCGTCCGGTCCCCTGGCGGCGTTCGTTCGGACCTTCTCGACCTCGGCCGCGCACACGATCAAGCTCGTGGTCGTCGGCACCGCGGGGCGACCGACCGTTGTGCTCGACGCATTCGGAGTGATCCGCTAGACCCCACTCGGACGGCCGTTACACTCCGTCGCGATGATCAACCCAGCGGCCGACCAGCCCGCGCCGGCTGCGCCCGCCGCCGGTGAGGGGACGTGGGTCGTCCTGCCGACCTACGACGAAGCCGAGAATCTCCCGGGAATCGCGACGGCGATCCTCGCCGCGCTCCCAGCCGCGACCTTGCTCGTCGTCGACGACGGCTCGCCCGACGGAACCGGCGAGCTCGCCGAATCGCTGGCCGCCGCCGATGACCGCGTCCGGGTCCGCCACCGACCGGCCAAGGCGGGTCTCGGTCGCGCGTACCTCGACGGCTTCGAGATCGCGATCGCCGGCGGCGCGACCGCCGTGATCCAGATGGACGCCGATTGGTCGCACGAGCCCTTCGCGCTGCCGTCGCTCCTCGCCCCGATCGTCGCCGGCACAGCGGACCTCGTCATCGGCAGCCGTTACGTCGCCGGGGGACGGGTCGAGGACTGGGGGCTCGCCCGGCGGCTGATCTCGCGGCTCGGCAGCACCTTCGCGAGGGTTGTCCTTTCGCTCCGGCCGCACGACCTGACCGGCGGGTTCAAGGCGTGGCGCGCAGCCACCCTCGGGGCCATACCCTTCGAGGGCATCCACGCCGGCGGCTACGTCTTCCAGATCGAGATGACCCACCGGGCGTCGC
>DAINSJ010000375.1:0-1246 GCA_036741375.1 Candidatus Limnocylindrales bacterium | reverse complement strand
GGAAGACGTAGCCCCCGCCCCTCAGCTTGGGATGGGAGCCCGGCGGCGGTGAGCTTCCGAGCGGCGGCAACGGGATCCCGTTCGCAGGCGGCTCGGGCGGCTTCAGCGTTCCGTTCGGGCCCTTCCCGCCCGGCTTGACCGGCTTCGGAGGCGTCGCCGGCCTTCCGGGCGTGGTGGCCTGTCCGGTCGGGGCGTCGACCTCGACGTCCACGTATCCGATCTGGACGGTCGTCCCGGCCGGCACGCCGTTGTGGTCGGCGGTCACGTGCGCCTCGATGCCGCTGACGTAGCCGCGGTAGCTCGACGTCGTCTGCTGGGTCGCGCCCTGCCCGAGGATGATCGCGTAGCCCCAGTCGCCGAGCTGAATCGTCCCCGCGCCCGGCGCGATGGGCTGGCCGAGCACCGTGAGCCCCGTGACGCTGACCCCGGGGAAGTCGCCCGACGCGGAGCCCTGCTTCGCCGTCGCCTCGGCCTTGACGACGACGCTCGCGACCGTGAGATCGCCGCCGAACATCGAGATGTCCGAGATCGTCAGGGACGCGCTGGCGTTGGCCGTCGTGCCGGTGTCGGCGGAGAGATAGGCGTTGCCGGGGCCGGTGCTGACGATCGAGCCGGACGTGAACGGCCCGATGAATCCCGCAGTCTGCGGCGGCGCGGAGATCTCCTGTGTCCCGGAGGTTGTTCCGGAGGCCTCGGTGATCCGAACGCCCCACGCGTGCGCGGCCGCGCTCCCGGAGCCCGCGCTGGAGCCTACGCCGGCGGGAGCAGATCCCGCGGCGAGCACCAGGACGGACGCCAGGACGACCGGGACCCGCTTGAACACGCGCACCATTATGCAGCCCTTCGCGGCGGGCGGGCGGATCGGGACTGGCCGCTACTTCAGCTGTTCTCGAACGAAAGCGCGGAAGCGATCCTTCGCGTCCTCGTCCGGGCCCAACGGCTGCTCGTCGGCGAACCCCGGGTCGCCCGCGATCTCCTGCGCGACCGCGCGCACCTCGTGGGCGATTGCCTCGTGGTGAGCGGGATCCTTGAGCAAGACCTCGACCCAGCTCTCCGAGCCGTCGTACGGCGGGAGGTCGCTGTCGAACAGCAGCTGCCCGAGCACGAGGCCGACCCGGATATACGCGAACGTGCGAAAGGCAAGCACGCGCCGCGGCGATCCGATCAGTCGCTCGAGCTCCGGATTCTCCCGCTGGATCTGCTCGACGATCGAGCCGATCGGCTCGTCGACCAGCGGGAGCCAGAT
>DAINSJ010000374.1:0-1255 GCA_036741375.1 Candidatus Limnocylindrales bacterium | reverse complement strand
CCGTCGCCCGGGAATCGGGCAAGTCCGGCCGAGACCGTGACGGTCTGGCCACCGATCGGTGGCCGGGCGGCGACCGCCTCGACGATTCGTTGCACGACCGTCATTCCCGTGGCGCCCGGCGCAACGAGCATGAACTCGTCGGCGCCCCAGCGAGCCATCGTGTCGACGAAGCGCACGGACTCTGCGGCCACCGCCGCGACCTCGCGCAGGACGTCGTCGCCGACGCCACGACCGGCTGCGTCGTTGATGCTCGCGAGCCCATCGACGTCGAAGAGCGCGACGCACAGCTCGGAGGCCTGCCGCGCCGCCCGTGCGATCTCGAGCTCGATGACCCGTGCCAGCGTCCTGGCATTCGCGAGACCGGTGAGGGCGTCCGAGTTGCGTACGCGCTCGACCCAGTCCGCGCGCTCGGCACCCTCGGTCGCGAGCCGCGTGCGATCGACGGTGATCGCGATCAGGTCCGCGATGGCTGCGATCCGTTTGGCGGCCTCGCCCGGGCCGGAACCCGGATCCACGCCCGCAGCCGGGCGGATGACGACCAGGGCGCCGATCGGCTCCTCGACGTCATCCCGAACGACCACGATCGGCCAGGCAGAGAGCCGAGCGTCGACGGACGCCGATGCCGCGTCAAACGCGGGCACGCGATCGTGGGCCACCTTGTAGACGGGATCCGCGGGATCCGCCGCGGCTGTCTCGAGGCGGGCCCTGTCCCCGTCGTTGATGCCGCGCACGCCGGCGATGGCGAGCCCGGCCTGGTCGGCATCCCAGAGGAGCACCGCGCCACTGCCCGCGCCGGCGGCCTCGATCGCCAGCCCGATCAGCTCGTCGAGCGTCGACTCCGGATCGCTCCCGCGCGCGACCGCCCGGATGGCGCGATGGAGGAGGGGATCGGAGCTCACGGCGGGCCGATCGTACACCGGCCCGATCAGCCGTCAATCGAACGGACGATCGAGGCCGAAACTCGTGGAGACGCGAGATGCGCCGCCTATACTCCGGGCCGTGAAGCTGCTGCTGGCGATCGTCCACAACGAGGACGCCGGCGCCCTCGTGGACGCGCTCCTCGAGAAGGACTACCGGACGACGCGGCTGCAGTCCTCGGGCGGCTTCCTCCGACAGTCGAACGCGACAGTCGTCCTCGGCGTCGAGGACGACAAGGTCGAAGAGGTGATGGCGATCGTGCGGGAGAACTGCACATCTCGGACCCAGGTGGTCAACCCGATGCCGCCGATCATGGAGCCGGGCGAGTTCTTCATGC
>DAINSJ010000373.1:0-1258 GCA_036741375.1 Candidatus Limnocylindrales bacterium | reverse complement strand
TCCCGACAGATGTCGAGGCCGCTGGGGCCGGGCATCATGATGTCGAGGATCAGCAGGTCGAAGGGCATGCCCATGGCGAGTTTGCTCTCCGCATCGTTTCCATCGACCGCCGGCGTCACCTCGTAGCCCTCCTGCTGAAGCGCGTAGGTGACCGAGTCGCGCACCGAAGGCTCGTCGTCCGCTATCAGGATCCGTCCCTGGCTCATGCGACCGGCGTGGGTACTGGTTCGGCTGCCGGAAGGCGCACCCAGAAGATGCTGCCGTGGCCCTCCTCGGAGGCGGCCCCGATCGAGCCGCCCATCACGTGGACCATTCGCTTGGCGATCGCCAGGCCGAGGCCGAAGCCTTCATGTGCGAGCGCATCGCTGGACCGATAGAAGCGTTCGAAGACTCTGTCGACCTCTTCGGCCGCGATGCCGGTGCCGGTGTCGACGACCTCGATCACCGCATCGCCGTTGCCGCGCCGGCCCCTGAGGATGACCGTGCCTGCCGTCGGGCTGTGCCTGACCGCGTTCGAAAGCAACCCGATCAGGACCTGCCGCAGAAGCAGCGGGTCGCCCTCCGCCGCCAGGCCCGGCTCCACGTCCACCCTCATGTCGATCCCCTCCTGCGCCGCCGCCGCCACAGCATCGCTCGCGGCGCTGGACACGTCGACCGCCTCCGCCTCGCCCTCGGGAAGCGCCTCGACGCGGGCGAGGGTCAGAAGCGACTGCATGAGACGGTTCATCCGCTCGACGTCCTCGGAGAGCCGGAGCAGGAAGTGCTCGAGGGCCTCCGGGTCGTCCTTGGCGCCAGCCTGCAACACCTCGATCGCGCCCGAGATCCCGGCCAGCGGATTGCGCAGCTCGTGCGCGGCGTTGGAGACGAACTCGCGCTCGGCGAGCTCGCGCCGCATCTCCTCGGTGCGGTCGCGGACCACCACCAAGACTCCCTGCTCGGCGGGGAGGTCGCTCGCCTGCAGCCCGTAGACCCGCTCGCCGATTCGCAGCGCCGGCGCCTCGGCCCATCCATGCTCCGCCGCCTTGCGCAGGTGCGAGACCATCGCCGCGGGCGGGGCGTCGTCCTCGACCAGCTCCGACGCGGCGCGGTTCGAGAACCGCACCGTGCCGTCGTTGTCGACGATCATCACCGCGTCGGTGAGGCCGTCGAAGATGGCGGCCAGCTTGTCTCGCTCCGAGGAGAGAACCTGCAAGCTGTCCTGGAGCGCCGCCCGCATCTTGTCCAGCGCCCGGGCCAGGTCCCCGACCTCGTCGCGACC
>DAINSJ010000372.1:0-1259 GCA_036741375.1 Candidatus Limnocylindrales bacterium | reverse complement strand
GACGCACGACCAGAGCGAGGCGATGACGCTCGGCGACCGCGTGTGCGTCATGCGCGGCGGCGTCCTGCAGCAGGTCGACCGGCCGCAGGTGCTCTACGACCGGCCCGCGAACCTCTTCGTCGCCGGCTTCATGGGCTCGCCTGCGATGAACCTCGTCGAGGCGGAGCTCGCCGAGCAGGTCGGCGGGCTCGTCGCGGTCTTCGGGCGGCACACCCTGGCCGTCCCCGCCGAGGTCGTCGCGGCGCGGCCCGGGCTCCGGCGCTACGTCGGCCGCCGCGTCGCGCTGGGCATCCGGCCGGAGGACATCGAGGATCCGCTCGACGGCGCGCCCGCCGCCGACGGCGCGCGCCTCGACGTCACCGTGGACATCAAGGAGGACATGGGCTCGGAGGTGTACCTCCACTTCGCCGTCGATGCCCCGGCCGTCAAGGCCGAGGAGCTGAGAGAGATCGTCGGCGACGAGGCGATCGAGGCCGCCGACGAGCAGACGCACCATGGAAGCCCGTTCATCGCGCGGGTCGCCCGTGGCACACAGGCGCGCGAAAGGGAGGCCGTGCAGCTCGTCGTCGCCACGGCGCGCCTGCACTTCTTCGACCTCGACTCGGGCGCGGGGATCTACGGCGACGGCGCCGCCGAGCCCGAGCTCAGCGCGTCGTCTTCCCGTGCGTGATGTCGGCGACGACGTAGGCCGCGACGTCCTGGATCTGCTTCTCCGACAGAGGTTGTCGCCGTGCGGCGACGCGGCGAGCGCGTTGCCTCCGGCGTAGCACGACTCCGGCCAGCACTTCTGCCAGACGATCTTGCCCGTGGTGGCGGAGCAGCGAGCCGCCGTTCGTGATCCAGTTGTCCGTCGGGTCTGCCGGGAGCTCGCCCGTCGAGAACGCCGGCGCCGCGATGATCGGCCCGGCGGGGGCGGCGGCCGTCGAGCCGGTCGAGCCGCCGGCGGCGGTGACGGTCTTCGTCCCGCTGGGGGTCGCGTAGTGCACGAAGACCCGGCCGGCGAACACCCCTCGGCCACGAGGCCGGCCACGAGGATCAGGAGGATCGCCTCGGCCGTGTAATCGGTCATGCGTCTGCGCCGCGCCATTCGGAGCAACCGGTACCTGGCCCGGGTCACGGAAACCCGCCGGCGGAGAGTTCGCCTCTGTCGGTACAATCCGGATACCTAGTACACGGATTGGGAGAGTGAACAAACGTTGAGCGACCTGCTGCTCGTACCGCTCGAGGACACCGTGGTGTTCCCGGGCATGACCGTCACG
>DAINSJ010000371.1:0-1260 GCA_036741375.1 Candidatus Limnocylindrales bacterium | reverse complement strand
GGACACCGCCCTCTCAAGGCGGAGATCATCGGTTCGAATCCGATATGCGGTACCACCCCTCGTCGTTGGGCCCGATTCGTGTTTCCGTATCGTGTCAATAGGGCGCCCGAATATCCCGAACGACGCGGGTCGCGGATCAGCGGGACGGAACGCTCGTCGGCAGCGGCGTCGCCAGCGCCTCCTCGATCGCGGTCTCGATATCCCTTACCCGCCCCGTCGCGACCTCCCGATCGAAGTCAACCGCTGAGAGTTGCTCCCGCCCCACGACGAGCGGCTCGAGGACGCCGCTGATCCACGGCGAAATCCCGCCGCCGAGCTCCTCCTTGATCCGCGCCGCCGTGGCGCCGAGGCGGACGGCGCGGGGCATATCGCCCGCCCAGATTGCCACCTCCCCGAAGTACTCGAGCAGGTTGGCGATCCCCATTCGCAGATCGAGCGCCCGCGACATCTCGAGCATCGCGCGATAGTCGGCGATCCCCTCGGGGATTTCGCCCATCAACAGCTTGATTCGGGCCAGGTAGATACCGGCGAACAGTGCAAAAAACTGATCGCCGGCCTGACGAGCGAGATCGACCGAAAGCTCGATCGACGCCCGCGCGTCCGAAAGACGGCCGAGCGCATACTCGGCCGTCGCGCGGACTCCGAGATACCGACCCTGTTGAAAGACGTCGCCCGATTCCCGGTAAAGGTCGAGATTGGCCTCGATCATCCCGAGCGCCCCGAGCGGATCGACCTCGATCGTCGAGAAGGCGACGATGCCCAGTGCGATGACGAGCCCGCTGCTATCACCGATGCGACGGTACGCTTCGGCGCTCACCTCACCCATCCGGCGTCCGGTTGCATGGTCGCCGAGCCACTGCGCGTTGTAGCCGGCTGTCGCAGCCGCCATTGCGAACTCGGGTCCATCCGAGCGCGCCGCCCCGTCAACGAGTCCGACGAGGATCCGTTGCCCCTCTGCGCTGTGGTTGCGTTGAAGCCAGAACGGGCCGAGCGCCGCCGCGATCGCAAGGGCAGATTCAATGTCGCCGCGCGCCTCCGCGCGTTCGATCGCCGCGCGGAGGTTATCGAGGTCGATCTCGATCCGATCGAACCAGGCGCTCGCGGCCGGCCCATCCGACTGCGATCGCGCTTGCTCGGCGAAGGCGCGGAAGAAGGCGACATGCCGCCTCATGATCTCGGTTGCCTCGTCGCTCGAGGTGAGCAGCTCGCTCGCGAACTCGCCAATCGTGGCGAGCATCGTGAAGCGTGGCATCTCCCCGA
>DAINSJ010000370.1:0-1260 GCA_036741375.1 Candidatus Limnocylindrales bacterium | reverse complement strand
TTGTGCAGGCTCCTATGTTGTCAAGTGGCGGCTTTGAGTCCCAGCTGGCCCTCCTGGAGGAGCCGGAAGACCGGCCGGACGAGTTGACGCTTGAGGCAGCGGATCGCCTCCCGCCAGGTCTTGCCCTCCGCCCGCTTGCGAGCGACGTACGCCTTGGCCGGCGGGTGGTGCCAGATCTGGGTCAGGGCGATCACGTAGAGCGCTCGGTTGAGCTGGCGGTTGCCACCCCGTGACAGGCGGACCCGCTGGATCTGGCCAGAGCTGGCCGGAATCGGGGCGACCCCGGCGAGCGCTGCGAACGCATCGGGCGAGCGGAAGCGGGTGACGTCGCCGGTCTCGGCAAGGAGTCGCGCGGCGGTCACGACCCCGATCCCGGGCAGGCGGAGGAGCGGGTCATCGCCGACCACAGTCGCGATCCTGTCGGTCAGGCCATTGATCTGCCGGTCGAGTCGACGAAGGTCGACGACGAGCGCTCGGGCAAGCTCGGGCTCGAGCCCGGTCAGTCCCCGGAGCAACCGCCTGGCCCGATCGAGAGCCACGCCCGAGACGAGCCGGTCGACCTGCTGACCGTACCCCGGGACGAGCACCTGGAGGTGGGCGCGGAGGCGGTTGCGCCGCCGGGTCGCCTCATGGACGAGTGCCTCGCGCGTGTCGAGCAGGAGCCCGAGCTCGCGTGTTCGGTCGGCCAGCCGAACCGGTGGGAGGGCCGGCTCACGGGCAGTCACCCGGGCGATCGTGAAGGCATCGCCCGGATCGCTCTTGCCCGGGCGGCGGCTCTCGGTCCGAGACCGGCGGGTGAGCTGCGGCGGCACCTCGCGGACGGTGAAGCCGGCGGTCACGAGGAAGCGCGCGAGCGCCGCCCCGTAGGTCGAGCTGCCCTCGATACCAATCGGCCCGCCGGCTGCCACCTCGGTCGCCCAGACAGCCAGGGCGCGGTGGCCCGCCGGGTCGTTGCGGAACGTCCGCTCGTCGAGCGCCAGCCCGAGCCCGTCGACCGCGCAGGCCGCCAGGGTCGCCTTGTGGGTGTCGATCCCGATCGCCGTCATCGTCTTGCCTCCAGTCCCCCGGTACGATGGGTCCGGGCCGGCCGGGCAAGCAGTGCGTCGAGTGAAGACATGCTCCTATCAGGCCACGGCCGGCCCACGATCTCGGACGGCGGGGGCACCTGCACAAGAGGCCATCGCGGCAACCTGACTCCGAGCCACCCGCCGTCGTCGATCGCACCTTCCCACGAGCGGAAGGCGTCCCGACGTTACGCAC
>DAINSJ010000369.1:0-1265 GCA_036741375.1 Candidatus Limnocylindrales bacterium | reverse complement strand
GTCGGACCGAGGCCGTCGTGAAGGTCCCGGCGGATCCGCCGACGCTCCTCCTCGCGGGCGACCACGAGGTGCTCGCGCGATTCGATCAGATCGAGGGTGAGCCGCACGCCGTGAACCGCGGCGCCTGCCTGGCGGGCGAGCGCCTCGAGGAGCGAGCGGTCGGCCGCGGAGAGCGGCTCGGACGGCGACCGTGGCGCGACGAGGAGATCGCCGACGACCTCCGAGCCGTACACGAGCGGCGTGGCGGTCACGTCCCCGCTCGGGCGCGTGCCGGATTCGATCGTTCGTCCGGGTCCTCCGGCCGGGCCGAGTCGGAGGCCGACCCAGGGCACGCGGAGGGACTCGGCGACGGTCCGGACGATGACGGCAGGCGCCTCCACCGGATCCAGGGTCCCTTCGAGACGGCGGCCGAGTCGGGCCAGTCCGCGATACGGATCGTCACGATCGCCGTACATCAGTCGGTTCACCGAGCGCTGAAGCCCGTCCCGGACCGGGATCGCTGCGACGGCCGCGAGGCCGGTCGCGAGGAGCGACGCCGGGAAGCCGCCCTCGATCCTGAGGAAGCTCCCGAGGACGGTGATGGCCACGGCATAGATCCCGACGATCGACGCGGTCGCGCCGCCGTAGACGAGGGCCCGGTTGACGACCACGTCGATGTCGAAGAGGCGATATCGAAGGATCGCCGCAGAGATCCCGAGCGGGAGGGGCAAGGCGACCAGTCCGACGGCGCTCCACGGCAGGATCGGCCGTCCCGTCAGGAGCTCCGGCAGCAGCAACAACGCGAGCGACGACAGGGTTGCCACGGCGCCGCCGATCGCGACCCAGCGGACCTGCCGGCGGACCGGCGCGGTTGCACCCCGGAAGCCGCGAACCCCGAGGACGAGGCCGGCCATGATCGTCGGGATGATCACGAGCGCCTGAACGGTCGGCCACGTGCCGATCCAGGCCGTCGTTGAGGCCGCGGCCAGTCTCGTGGCGATCATGGCCACGACGTAGCCGCCGAGCGGCAGGCCGTAGGCGAGGCCGAGGGTACGCCGGCGCGGCGACGAGGCGCCGCCTGCCATCGCGAGCGGCAGGTGGAGCGCCCCGGCAGGCCAGAGGAGCATGTAGAGGCCGCCCGAGGTCAGGCCGTACAGGATGAACGGCCAGCCCCTGACGATGTCCGAGACCTGCAGCCCCAGCAGCCAGGGCAACGTGCTGCCCGTTACGCCGACGGCCGCGATTGCGAGCGCGACGGACGCCGACGCCTCGGGACGGCGGACCAG
>DAINSJ010000368.1:0-1279 GCA_036741375.1 Candidatus Limnocylindrales bacterium | reverse complement strand
AGGGTCGCGGCCCAGAACGAGTCCTCCCTGCGACTGCCGAAGAGGCTCATGCCGACCTCGTAGAACGGGTCGTTCGCTCGAAAGAGGACCTCGATATGGGCGACGGTCGTGGCCGCCTCGCGGAAGGCGCTGAAGGTGATCCAGGCCGCGAGGAAGTGCCCTTCGGGCGTCATGAACGTGAACGACTCCTCGTCGGCGTAGATGACGAGCACACCCGTCGACATCATCTGGTGGGCGCCGGCGTCCACGTTCAGGAGCGCCACCTCTCCGGGAGCGATCCCGGTGATCGGGCCGTAGAAGTGGTTGCCCTTCGGCCAGAACGTCGGGAATTCGGCCTTCCACGTCGCGATGAGCGTCTTGGGATCGAGGTCGGGCGTGTCCAGCACGAAGCGGTAGCGCTTCTGCCACAGCCGGCCGAAGCCCTGCATCGGGCCGACGAGCCGGCGCCCCTCGACGTTCAGGTTGATCGCGCCCTTGGGGACGGCGCCCATAGTGAGTCGCCCAACCGGCTTCGACCAGTTGTCATCGGTCGACCGGATAGCCGGATCAGCGGCGACCGGATCGGCGGCGACCGGATCGGCAGGCACCGGATCGACAGCGGCGACCGGCGTGGTTCCCTTGATCGTCATGTCACGCTCCTAGTGCGTGCCGGCGGCAGCCAGGGCCGCAGCTTCCGTGTCATGGATGCCGATGGCCTCGTCGAGGCGGGTCAGCAGGAAGATCTGGCGGTAATGGTCGGACAGCCCGGTCGCGAGCAGGCGGGTCCCGGCGCGCTGCGCCCGCACGAGGAGCGTGACGAGGAGGCCGATGCCACCGCTGTTCATGTAGGCGAGATCGCTGAAGTCGAGGACCACGACGCCCGCGCCATCCTCGGCGGCCCGCGTATAGCCGGCCATCAGCTCGGCCTCGCTGGCCGATGTGACGTCACCCGCGATGCGCAGGATCGCCGCCGATCCGGTTCGATCGAGTTCCACGGTGGTAGCGGTCATGCGGCATCTCCCTCGACGATCTCCATGTAGTCGGACAGGCGGGTGATCCGGAAGATCTCCCGGTAGTGCTCGGCCAGGCCCAGCGCCCGGACGGCCCGGCCGTCGCGCCTCGCATCGGCCAGGAGTCGGACGATGAGGGCAATGCCGGTACTGTTGATGTAGCCGACGCGTCCGAAGTCGAGGGTGACCCGCCGCGGACCCCTGGCGGCGACCTGGGAATAGGCGCCGGCCAGCACCTCGGCGGCACGGCCGTTGAGGTCGCCGCTCAGGCGGACCCGGACCTCCTCCGG
>DAINSJ010000367.1:0-1280 GCA_036741375.1 Candidatus Limnocylindrales bacterium | reverse complement strand
CTTGCGCCGCCCACTCGTTTTGTCGCTTCTTGCGGCGCTGCTCGTTCTCGCCACCTCCGCCGCCGCTGCCGCCGCGCTCCGCCCGGTGCGGCTGCCTCAGCGCGGAGAGGTCACGCTTCCGCGAATCCGCCACGGGGCGATCCGGATTCCGGCGGGCCAGGCATCCGGCCGGGTCACGGTGGTGGTTGGACTGCGCCTGCCTCCGCTCGCCGCTCGCTACGGGCCCGGCCTGCAGGCCTTCGGGCCGCGCCGGAAGCTCGACACGGCCAGCTCGGCCTCGCAGGCCTACCTCGCCCGGCTCGCGCGCGCACAGACAGTTGCGGCCGCCCAGATCCGGCGCGCGATCCCGAAGGCGCGGATCTTCTACAGCTACAAGGTGATCCTCGACGGCTTCGCGGTCCGGCTGCCCTACCGCGACCTGCCGAGGCTCTTCAAGGTCGCCGCGGTGCGCAAGGTCTACCCGAGCCTCCGGTATCACCTCGACACGAACAAGAGCCCGTCGGTGATCCACGCCGACACGTTCTGGGCGAACACTGGCGGTTTCGGCCAGGGGATCAAGATCGGCATCGTCGACGACGGGGTCGACATGTCGAACCCGTTCTTCAGCCCGGCCGGGTTCTCGTATCCCCCCGGCTTCCCGAAGGGCGGCCGCATCTGGACGACGCGCAAGGTGATCGTGGCGCGCGCCTTCCCGGGGCCGGGCTCAGGACGGCAGGGGCGGCTCGCACTCTGGCGGCCGGGCTCCTTCCACGGCACGCACGTCGCGGGAATCGCGGCCGGCGTCGCGGGCACCGTCGCCGCGGCCGGGCCCGACCACCCGGCGGTGACCGGGCTCTCCGGAATCGCGCCGCGCGCGTGGATCGGGAACTATCGCGTCTTCAACGTGCCGGTCGTGACCGGCGGCCTGGATGCCTTCACGCCCGAGATCGTGCTCGCCTTCGAGGCGGCCGTGAACGACGGCATGGACGTGATCAACTTCTCCGGCGGCGGCCCCGAGGCCGACCCCGCGAGCGACGCGATCGTCCAGTCCCTGGAGAACGTCGTCGCGGCTGGCGTCGTGCCCGTCATCTCCGCGGGCAACGACCGCGACGACTTCGGCTACGGCTCGGTCGGCTCGCCCAGCAACGCGCCGTCGGCGATCTCGGTCGCGGCGGCGTCGAACGTGCACGTCTTCGGCCCGGAGCTGACGGTGACGGGTTCCGGAGCACCGCCGAGCCTCCAGCAGGTGCCTTTCGCCTACAACGTCCACGTCCCGACGCCCTGGGAGGACACCGACCAGA
>DAINSJ010000366.1:0-1285 GCA_036741375.1 Candidatus Limnocylindrales bacterium | reverse complement strand
CCCGTCAGGCGCCCGCGGCGAGCGCCAGGGCCCGCTCGAACGACGGCCGACCGGCGTTGGCGATCAGCCGGTCGAAGTGCTCCGCCGCGTAGGCGCGGAAGTCCACGTCGAGGCTGCTGATCCCCTGTTGGAGGACGCCCCACATCGCCTCGCGGAAGTCCGACATGACCCGCATCAGCTCCAGCCGGGCCGCCCGATCGGGGCGTGCCGTGCGCTCGTATGCAGCCAGAAGGATCGCGTCTTCCTCCGGCGCGAGCTCATGGTTGATGCTGAAGTTGCCGAGGTCGAAGAAGGGATCGCCCATGCCGGCGTACTCCCAGTCGACGATCCGGATCCGCTGGCCGTCATCGATGAAGTTTGCGTTGAGGAGGTCGTTGTGGCACGGCCGGAGCTCGATCGGAGACTGGAGCAGCGCGAGCTCGATTCGGTGGGCGATGGCTTGCGCGAGCTCGTACTCCGGCGGGATCGTCACGCCGCGGGCAAGCGCCAACGCCCGGTAGGCCTCGACAATCCGGTACGGAATGAACAAGCCGGGAATCGCCGGGCCGTCGTGCACGCGGCGGATCGAATCGGCGACCCGCCGCAGCGTGTCGGGGCGATGGACGGCGACGTCGTCGACGGGGCTGCCGACGATGAAGCGGGTGACGAGGTAGCCCTCCGGCCGGATGAACGCGGCGACCTCCGGCCCGACCCCGACGCCGGCCGCGGCGACCGTCGCCGCGTGCTCCACCTCGCGGCTGATGCCGAGCAGGTGGGTGTCGTTGCCGGCGAGTCGGAGGACGTACCGCTCGGCCATCCCCGGAGCGCTGACGAGGTAGTTGCGGTTCGTGATCCCGCCGGAGAGAGCGCTGAGCGTCAGCTCGCGGCCGGCAACCTCGGGCACGCGCTGGAGCGCCGCGACGAGCTCGTCGCGGAGGGAGCCTCGGAGCACTTCGTCCGTTGATTCGATGGCCATTCGCGCCTCATGAGAAACGGCGCGGCGGTTGCCCGCCGCGCCGTCTGTTGCACTCGATCGAGAGAAGTCAGGCGATCACGGCCTCGCCCGTCGCGAAGTCGGCCTCGACATCGTGCGCGCGGCCTCGGATCGCCACGGCGTAATAGATCGCCCCGGTGATGAGGATGAGGCCCACGAGCGTCTCGAAGGTCGGCCAGGCCGGCAGGCCGTCGATCTTGTTGCCGAAGGGCGTCAGGAATGAGCCGATTCCGGGGTTGGTGAACCCCCGACCGTCTCCGCCAAACTCCCCGAACAGGCCCTTGTCCTGCCAGATCCCGATGTTGAAGAGCA
>DAINSJ010000365.1:0-1290 GCA_036741375.1 Candidatus Limnocylindrales bacterium | reverse complement strand
TTGACATCGAACACCCGTTCGGTATGATGCTTTCAGCCACCGTCATGGGGAGTCGCGAGTGACCAGGCACGACGCCGATCGAAAGCTGAAGATCCTTCACCACATCGCCGGGACGCTTCGCGCGCGGGGCTATCCGCCGTCGGTCCGCGAGATCGCGCTCGCCGTGGGGCTGAGCTCCACGTCGGCCGTGCACCACCACCTCATGATCCTCGAGCGCGAGGGCTATCTCGAGCGCGGCGCCGCCCAGTCTCGCGCGATCCGCCTCACTCCCACCGCAGCGATCCAGATGGGCCTCACGCACGAGCTCGTGCCCCAGTCGGTCAGCGCCGACGCCCACATCGTCCCGATCATCGGCGAGATCGCGGCCGGCGGCCCGATCGAGGCTTACCAGGACGCGTCCGAGTCGATGGCCGTGCCGGACCTGCTCGCCCCGGGCGGTGACGCGTACGTTCTCCGGGTTCGCGGTGACTCGATGATCGAGGAGCACATCGCCGACGGCGACTTCGTCCTCATCCGACCCCAGAGCACGGCCCGCAACGGAGACATCGTCGTAGCCCAGGTCGACGACAACGGCGTGACCCTCAAGCGGTTCTTCCGCGAGAAGGACAAGATCCGACTCCAACCTGCCAATCCGGACTATGCCCCCCAGTTCTACGACGACGTGCGGATTCAGGGAAAGCTGATTGGCGTCATCCGAAAGTTGGACTGAGTACGCCGAACCCGGCGGGATGAAGTAGCGGTGGGTCGAGTTATCCACCGGTCCATCCACAAACCGCCGACATTGAGCTGAAGTTCGTGGAGAACCTGACCGCCGACTGACCGGTTCGTTGACCCCGCGCCGCCGCCCCCACGGCACGATCAGAGACCCCAGCTGGAGTCCAGCCGCGCCGTGATCGATCGCCTGCCGCCACAGAGCCTCGAAGCCGAGCAGTCCGTGCTCGGTGCGGTCCTCATCGACCGCGAAACGATCATCGAGATCGCCGAGTTCCTCCGGCCCGAGGACTTCTACCGCCAGGCCCACGCGAACGTCTACCGGGCGATGCTCGAGCTGTTCGAGCGGCGCGAGCCGGTCGACCTCGTGACGGTCTCCGAGACGCTGGAGCGCAAGGACGAGCTCGATGCGATCGGCGGCCGGGCCTACCTCTCCACCCTCTCGAACCAGACGCCGACCGCGGTCCACGCTGTCCAGTACGCCCGGATCGTCGAGCGCAAGGCGGTCCTCCGGAACCTGATCGGCGCCGCCGGCAAGATCGCCGGCATCGGCTACGAGGATCCGGCCGAGATCCAGGA
>DAINSJ010000364.1:0-1291 GCA_036741375.1 Candidatus Limnocylindrales bacterium | reverse complement strand
GAGCAGACCCTCAACCAGATCCTCGTCGAGATGGACGGCTTCGACACGAACACGAACGTGATCGTCGTCGCCGCCACGAACCGCCCCGACGTCCTCGATCCGGCGCTCCTCCGGCCCGGCCGGTTCGACCGCCAGGTCATCCTCGATCGGCCGGACATGAAGGGCCGCACCGCCATCCTGCGGGTCCATTCGAAGGGCAAGCCGCTCGACAAGACCGTCGCGATCGAGGATCTCGCTCGCCAGTCACCCGGCTTCTCGGGCGCCGATCTCGCCAATCTCATGAACGAGGCGGCGATCCTGGCCGCGCGCCGCAACCGCAAGAGCATCATGATGAACGACTTCGAGGAGGCCCTCGAGCGCATCGTCGCCGGCCCCGAGCGGAAGTCGCGAGTCATCTCCGAGGCCGAGAAGCTGATCATCGCCTACCACGAGGGCGGTCATGCCGTCGTCCAGCGGATCCTCCCGAAGTGCGATCCGGTCACCAAGGTCACGATCATCAGCCGCGGCATGGCCCTCGGCTACACGATGGCCCTGCCGACCGAGGACCGCTACCTCCAGTCCAAGTCCGAGTTCGAGGACAAGATCGCAGGCCTGCTCGCCGGCAATGTCTCAGAGCGTCTTGTCTTCGGCGACACGACGACCGGATCGAGCAATGACATCGAGAAGGCGACGAACCTCGCTCGCCGGATGGTCACCGAGTTCGGGATGAGCGATCGGCTTGGCCCGCTTTCGTTCGGCAAGCACGACGAGCTGGTGTTCCTGGGCCGCGAGATCGGAGAGCAGCGCAACTACTCTGACGAGATCGCGAAGCAGATCGACGAGGAAGTCCGGGCGATCATCGACCGGGCCTACGAGCGAGCGAGCCACGTCCTCGAGACGCATCGCGACCGCCTCGAAGCCCTCGCCCAGAAGCTCATCGCCGAGGAGACCGTCGACAGCACTGCGTTCGAGACGATCTTCAGCGACCTCCCGCCGAAGGAAGACCTCCACGGTCTCCCGCCGCGACGGCACGAGCCCCCGGCCCCGACGGCTGCGGCCGACCTCCTTCCGAAGGCAAAGCGCGAGCCGAAGCCGAAGTCCTCGCCCGCCCCGAACCCGGCATAGGCCGCGATACGAACCGGCTGGACGGCCGCCTCGTCGGCCGCCCAGCCGCTACAGTCGTCCGCATGACCGATGCCAAGGTCGAGGCACACCTCGACTCGACCCGCGACGCGCGCCACGCCTCGCTCCTCGACCTGCTCCGGATCCCGTCGATCTCCGCGCTGCCGGAACACGCCGACGACATTCGACG
>DAINSJ010000363.1:0-1297 GCA_036741375.1 Candidatus Limnocylindrales bacterium | reverse complement strand
CGCCCGGGCGGCGCCCTCGCGGGGCTCGACGACGAACGCCTCGACCGGGTCCGCGCCGGCGATGTCGAGGGAGACATCGCTCATGTGTGCCCGGCTGATCCGTTTGGTCGCCACTGAACGCTCCGCTACCTTCGAGACTCGACACTTATGATCGGCGCGTGACCGACCTCGCGGGGCCGCCAATCCGCCTCACCGATCTGACCGAATGTGGCGGTTGCGCGGCCAAGCTCGGCGCCGACGCCCTGGCGGAGGCTCTCGCCGGGCTCGGCATGGCCCCAGGTGGAGATACCGCCGATCGTGCCGCGGGGCTCATTGCGGGCCTCAATCCGCCGGACGATGCAGCGGTTCACCTGATCGCACCTGGTGTTGCGGTGATCGGGACCCTCGACTTCTTTCCACCAATCGTCGACGACCCTCGAACCTACGGCGAGATCGCGGCCGCGAACGCTCTGTCGGACGTTTTCGCGATGGGCGGCCGCGTGCTGTTCGCGCTGTCGGTCGCGGCGATTCCCGAGGACCTGCCACCGAGCGCCTTCCGGGCCATCCTCGAAGGCGCCTCCTCGAAGGTCCGCGAGGCCGGCGGGATCCTCGCCGGCGGCCACACGATCCGCGATCCGGAGCCGAAATACGGGCTCGCGGTGATCGGCGTTGCCCATCCTGATCGGCTCCTCCGCAAAGGCGGCGCGAAGCCGGGTGATGTGCTCCTGCTGACGAAGCGCCTCGGAACTGGACTGCTTGTCAGCGGCCAGCGCCAGGGCCGGACGAAGGCGAACGACCTCGCAGGCGCAGTCGATCAGATGCGGGCGTTGAACCGCGCCGCCGCCGAGGTCCTGGTCGACGCGGGCGTTCGGGGCGCCACCGATGTCACCGGCTTCGGGTTGCTCGGCCACGGCCTCGAGATGGCCCGCGCGTCGGGCACACGATTCGTCTTCGACGCCGCGGCGCTCCCCGCGCTGGACGGCGCGCTCGATCTCGCCCGCGCCGGCGTCGAGACCACGGGCGCCGGTCACAACCGTCGCTATGTCATGCCTGTCTTGACTCTGGGTCTAGACGTGCCGCGAGAGCTTGTCGCCCTCGCCGACGATCCGCAGACCTCCGGAGGCCTCCTCGCCGCCGTGGATCGGGCGAGCCTGGTGGACGTCCGACGCGCCCTCGATGCGGCCGGCGTCGAGCATTGGGTCATCGGCCGGGCCGAGGCGAGGGACACGCCCGGCGTCGAGCTCAGGTGACATCACGCCCGCTGAGGCTGGCAGACCGCACTCGACGCGCTATTCTGCCGGCGCAGCCGTTGAGGGGG
>DAINSJ010000362.1:0-1299 GCA_036741375.1 Candidatus Limnocylindrales bacterium | reverse complement strand
ACCGCCGACGATGCGGCGATTCGCGAGGCGATCGCCGGCAACCTCTGCCGCTGCACCGGCTACACGAAGATCGTCGAGGCGATCGCGATGGTTGCGACACCGATCTCATGACCGACGAGACGACGCCCGAGGCCGCGCCTCCCGAGCTCGAGCCGGCATCCGCGCAGGACGCCGCGCCGGTACCTGACGGCCTGTCGGAGGTCGCGTCGGACCCGGACCGGCACGACGAGCGCGCCGGCCAGGAGCCCGGCGACCTCACGCTCGCCCTCTCGCCCCGCCAGATTCTCGGCGGGTTCGCGCTGCTCGCCGCCGCGGTCGTGCTGCTGCGACGCCGCGGCCGGACGGGCCGCGGTTCGAAGGGCTGACCGGGCCCGATGCCGCCCGAGCCACCCATCGACGTCCCGCGCCACCTGTTCGAAGCCTATGAGCTGCTCACCGCGGAACCCGCGACCCCGATTGCCGGTGGCACGGACCTCATGGTCAGGATCACCGGCGAGATCGGCGCGCCGCCGGAGCGGCTCCTCGACCTGTCGCGCGTCGAGGAGCTCAAGGGCATCACGCTCGACGCCGGCGGCCTGGTCCTCGGCGCGCGGACGACGTACACGGACATTCGGCGCTCCGCCCTCGTCCGCGCCCACCTGCCGGCCCTCGTCGAGGCGTCCGCGACGATCGGGGCAATCCAGATCCAGAACCGGGGGACGCTGGGCGGCAACATCGCCAACGCCTCGCCCGCCGGGGACACGCTGCCGATCCTCCTGGCCACCGACGCGATGATCCTCGTCGGCGGGCAGCGCGGTGAGCGGGAGATCGCCGCGAAGGACTTCTTCGTCTCCTATCGGAAGACGGCGCTCGCGCCCGACGAGCTGATCCTGCACGTCCGGTTCCCGCTGCCGGCGGGTCGCCAGGTGCGCTTCCGGAAGGTGGGCACGCGGCGGGCGCAGGCGATCAGCAAGGTCGTTCTCGCCGCCTCGTGGCGAGACGGCGGCCACGACGGCTGGTCGGACGTCCAGGTCGCGTTCGGCAGTGTGGCCGCGACCCCGATCCGGGCGGCCGCGACGGAGCGGGTGCTCGAGGGCAGCCGGCCGACGCCCCAGGTCGCCGACGCGGCGGCCGAGACGCTCGCCGCGGAGCTCGAGCCGATCGACGACGTCCGCTCGACGGCCGAGTACCGCCGCACGGTCGCGGCCCGGATCCTGCATCGGGTCATCCGGGAGGCCGGCGGGTGGTGAGCCCGATCGCGCATCCGTCCTTGGCCGAGCTCGACGCGCTCGATTCCGCGACGTTCGCTACGCAGCTGGC
>DAINSJ010000361.1:0-1301 GCA_036741375.1 Candidatus Limnocylindrales bacterium | reverse complement strand
CCGATCGTGCCGATATTGACGTGGGGCTTGTTGCGCTCGAACTTCTTCTTGGCCATTGGGCTGCTCCCGGCTTCCTGCTAGACCTTGGACTTCTGGACGAGTTCCGAGGCCAGGTTGCCCGGCACCTCGGCGTAGTGGCTGAATTCCATCGAGGACGTGGCCCGACCCTGCGACATGCTGCGCAGGTCGGTGACGTAGCCGAACATCTGGGCGAGCGGGACGAAGGCGCGGACGACCTGCGTCGTCCCTCGAGATTCCATCCCCTCGATCTGGCCGCGGCGGCTGTTGAGGTCGCCGATGACGTCGCCCATGAACTCCTCGGGCATGAGGACCTCGACCTTCATGATCGGTTCGAGGATGGCCGGGTCCGCCTTGGAGAACGCGTCCTTGATGGCCATCGAACCGGCGATCTTGAACGCCATCTCGGACGAGTCCACGTCGTGGTACGACCCGTCGAACAGGGTCACCTTGACGTCGACGACCGGGAAGCCGGCGTAGATGCCGGTGGCGAGCGTCTCGCGGATGCCCTGGTCGACCGGCTTGATGTACTCGCGCGGGATCGTGCCGCCGACGATCTTGTCGACGAACTCGTAGCCGGTCCCCTTCTCGGCGGGCTCCAGCTTGATGACCGCGTGGCCGTACTGGCCCTTGCCGCCGGTCTGGCGGACGAAGCGACCATTGCCTTCGGCGGCGCGCCGGATGGTCTCGCGGTAGGAGACCTGCGGCTTGCCGATATTGGCGGCGACCTTGAACTCGCGGATCATCCGGTCGACGAGCACGTCCAGGTGCAGCTCACCCATCCCGGCGATGAGGGTCTCCGAGGTCTCGGGGTCGGTCTTGACCCGGAACGTCGGATCCTCCTCGGCGAGGCGCTGCAGGGCGAGCGCGAGCTTGTCCTGATCGGCCTTCGTCTTGGGCTCGATCTTGACCTCGATGACGGGCTCGGGAAAGGTCATCGACTCGAGGATGATCGGGTGCTCGGGATCGGCCAGCGTGTCGCCCGTGAAGGTGTCCTTGAGACCGACCGCGGCCGCGATGTCGCCCGCGTACACGATGTCGATCTCCTCGCGATGGTTGGCGTGCATCTGGAGGATTCGACCGATGCGCTCTCGCTTGTCCTTGACCGGGTTGAAGACGTACGAGCCGGCCTTGAGCGTCCCTGAGTAGACCCGGAAGAAGGCGAGCTTGCCGACGAACGGGTCGGCGGCGATCTTGAACGCGAGCGCGCTGAACGGCTCGCTGTCCGACGGCAGGCGGACGATCTCCCCGCCGGTCTTGGGGGCGAGCCCGATCATCGGCGG
>DAINSJ010000360.1:0-1307 GCA_036741375.1 Candidatus Limnocylindrales bacterium | reverse complement strand
TTCGGGTAGGTGACTGCGAAGGCGGCGAGCGCGGAGGACAGCGCGCTGTGCTCGGCGGGCGAGGAATCCCACTGCCCGAGCGTCGCGGATCCGCTGATCGCCGCGGGATCGAAAGCCGGCCCGGTTGAGCCGCCCGGGCCCCCCGCCGTGCCAGCCGGCCCGCTGGCTGCGGGACTCCCGTTCGAGGTTCCGCACGCGCTCCCAACGAGAACGAGGCACACCGCGATGGCTAGAGCTCGACGCATGGTGCTTCCCTCCAGCGATTGGCGCTGCCAGTCGACAAATATCGATTCGGCAGGGTGCATGGCCATCCGCGAGCCGTCGATGCGATCCCGCAGCGGCGCTGACTATACGCGCTCGAGGTCGGCGAATCCGCCACACGTTCGTGAAAATCGGCCTCCGGGACATCGCAGCGGCGCGGCAGCCCGAGGTGGGCGCTGGGCGCGCGGTCCGGGTACGCTGCGGGCCATGCCGGACTTCGCCAAGGCGCCCTGGGTGGCCTGGGTCCCGACCTTCGAGGATCGAATCCTCCCGATCCTCCTGATTCTCGCGGTCGCGCTGGTCCTCGCGGCCGCGGTGAAGCTGTTCGTCCACGGCATCGTGAAAGCCCTGATGGATCGCGAGGCCACCGAGGGGACCGCCCAGGAGCTGTCAGCCGTCGAGCTCAAGAAGCGGATGGACACGATCGACAATCTCGGCGGCAACGTCCTGCGCTTCTTCGTCATCGTCATCGCCGGCCTGATGGTCCTGCGGACGTTCGGCCTCGACATCGGCCCCGCGGTCGCCGGCCTGGGCATCGTCGGGATCGCCGTCGGCTTCGGGGCCCAGAGCCTCGTGAAGGATTATCTCAATGGGTCGCTCATCCTCATCGAGAACCAGTTCAGCAAGGGTGATGTCATCCGCATCGCCGGCGTCTCCGGGACGGTCGAGGACTTCAGCCTCCGCCGGACGACCCTGCGCGACCTCGACGGCGTGGTCCATACGGTTCCCAACGGCGAGATCGGCGTCGCGAGCAACCTCACCCGCGTCTGGGCCCGGATCAACCAGGACGTCGTCGTGTCCTACGGGACCGACATCGACAAGGCGATCGAGGTCGTCAACACCGTCGGGCGCGAGATGGCCAGCGACCCGGAGTGGAACCGCCGGATCCTCGAGACGCCGCGCGTCGACCGCGTTGCGGGCCTCGGCGAATATGGCGTGACCCTCAAGATTCTCGGGACGGTCCGGGCAGCCGATCAGTGGGCCGCCGCGGGCGAGTTCCGGAAGCGCCTCCTCGCCGCGTTCCGGGCCAACGGCATCGAGATCCC
>DAINSJ010000359.1:0-1317 GCA_036741375.1 Candidatus Limnocylindrales bacterium | reverse complement strand
GAGTCCGAGCCGGATCAGTAGCGCGCGAAGCGGTTTGTGTCTTCCTCGAAGCGGTCCACGAGCTCCCTCGACAGGGTGGGTCGCGTCTGGATGATCGCGGCAAGGAAGTCGTCGGTGGTGGCTCGATGGCTGCCCTCGCCGAAGTGCTCGCGCTCGAAAGCCGCCTGCGCCGCCTTGTGGGCAGCAAACTCGATGTCCGCGGGCGTGAAGAACTCGCTTGCCTTCACCAGCGCGGACAGATCGATGTCACGGTCGGTTATCTCCTCGCAGTAGCGACCCCAGATCGCCTGCCGCGCGGCAGGGTCCGGCGGGTCGACCGGGAGCACATAGTCGAACCGCCCCGGCCGCAGAAAGGCCGGGTCGAGGCGGCCGACCCAATTCGTGGCGCAGACCAGCAGGTGCTCCGGCGCCTCGCGGAGCCTCGGTATCTGCTTCAGGAATTCGTTGGTCACGCTCGGGCTCACCCGGCGCTCGGCGTGGCGGGTCGACGCCAGATCCTCGACCTCGTCGACGAACACGACGGCCGCGCTCAGCTCGAGGATGCGGTCGAAAGCCGCGGCGAGCAGCGTCGCGGTGCGGTCGGCTCCTTCCTCGGCCACCTCACTGGGCTGGATTTCAACGAAGGGCCAGCCGAGCCGTGAGGCGATGCCTTTGGCGAACGTCGTCTTGCCGGTCCCAGGCGGACCGAAGAGGACGATCGCGCGCGGTGGGGCGACCGAGTGCCGGGCGGCGAGCGCCGGCTCCTCGAGCGGGAGAATGACCCGGCGCTCGATGATCTGCTTGGCGTCCTCCATGCCCTTCAGCTCACTCCAGAGGCCCGGGTTGATCCTCCGGCCCCAGACCGCCGCGAGGTCGGTGGGGACCGACGTGGTCGCGGCGACCGGGCGCTCCAGATAGCCGACGTCGGTAGGCCGGTAGTCCCAGCGCTCGAGGTGCTCGCGGCTTCGTTCGCCGTCGGTCACGAGCGCGCCCAAGCGTCGCACTCCCCGCCCGGCAAGCACCTGCTCGATCCGGGCGAGCAGCCCGTCTGCGAGCGCTGCCTCCTCGGAGAGGCCGGGCAGCAGGGTGAGGCGATGCACCCAGCCTATTGCCGCGGAGGAGCTCCCGATCACGCTGCCCACGATGTCCCCTTCGATTTCCGCCACGACGGTGGCGGCGGGACCCGAGGTCATCAGATCGACCGCCTGGTCGAGGGTCAGCCCACCGGCCTCCCCGGACTGGTCGGCGCGGCCCCACAGATCCAAGACCCGACCGAGGTCGCCCGGCTCGTAGTCCCTGATCGTTGCTTTCGTCACAAGCAGATGATTGCGCATGGCG
>DAINSJ010000358.1:0-1321 GCA_036741375.1 Candidatus Limnocylindrales bacterium | reverse complement strand
GAACGGTGATCGGGATCCGGCGGCTTTGACCGGTGATCGGATACATCAGCTGACGTCGACCGGGGCGAGCGGGCACCCCTGGGGTCCGCGGAAGGAGCGTGCCCGGATGACGACGATCGGTATCGACATCGGTGGACGGAGTCACGCGGTGGCCAGCTGCCGAGATGGGCAGACGCGAGCCGACCGGGAGATCCTCCGGGTGAGCCAGAGCCGGGCAGGCTTCGACGCTCTCGACGCCTGGCTCGAGCGACAGCCAGAGAGCGTGACCCTGGTGACAATGGAGTCGTCGGGCCATTACTGGATGCCGCTCGCCAGCCACCTGCGTCGGCACGACGTCCCGATCGCGGTGGTCAACCCGCTGGCAGCGAAGTACTTTGCCAAGAGCCGGCTCGCTCGCACGAAGTCCGACCCGGCCGATGCTCGCAGCCTTGCTGAGATGGCCATGCGCGACACCCCGCCAGCCCGCGACCCGCTCGCCGGAGCTGAGCTCCGCCAGGCGGCCCGCTTCGCGATGACCCTGGTGACGGAGCAGGCCAAGGCCTGCCAGCGCCTCATCCGACTGGTCGAGCTCGGCTTCCCGGAACTCGGTGAACTGTTCGACGATCCGACCTGCCGGACGGCTCGGGAGGTCCTCCGGATCGCCCCGACGGCGCAGGCAGCGATACGGCGGCGGACGGCGACCCTGGCCAACGCCAACGGTGGGCCCGGTCATCGGCGGCTCGGTCAGCCGAAGGCCGAACGGCTCCAGGCTGCTGCGGCAGAGTCGATCGCCGTCCCGGAACTCGACGCCGAGGTCGCCTTCGAGGCCGGCCTCCTTCTGGACCAGTACGACCTGCTCGAGGGCCAGATCGAGGCCGCCGACCGCCGGGTGGCGAGTCTCCTCGACGGCGAGATCGCCTGCCGACTCCAGACGATCCCCGGCGTCGGCCCATCGATCGTCGCGACGCTCCTCGCCGAGATCGGCGACATCAACCGGTTCACCGACTTCGACCAGCTCCTCGCGTACGCTGGGGTTCACCCAGCCGAGCGCAGCTCGGGTCGCAAGGGCGCCAACCCCGAGACCGCCTGGCACATGAGCAAGGCCGGCAACAGCCACCTCCGGGCGGCGGCCTATCGGATGGCCGTCGTCGGCGTCCAGCACAACCCCGTCATCGCCGCCCACTACACCCGCAAGCGCGCCGCCGGCAAGAGCAAGATGAACGCGCTCGGCCACTGCATGCGCAAGGCACTCAGCCTTGTCTGGGGCGTCTGGCGCAACGGCCAGGACTTCGACCCCAACTGGGGCGTCGAGGCTTGACAAGACCCTATGGGATCTAGAGCG
>DAINSJ010000357.1:0-1321 GCA_036741375.1 Candidatus Limnocylindrales bacterium | reverse complement strand
GCGATCAGCTTGTCCGTGCCGGAGACGGGCGGCTTGTCCACCTCCGGGAGGGTGCCCGGGGCGGGGGATCCGCTCGCGGCCGGGGCTCCGCTCGAACCTGGGGCTACGCTCGCACCCGGGGAGCTCGCGGGCGCGCCGCTCCCGCTCGCCCCGACGACGCTGATCGTGCCGTGCATCTGGCTCGGATGGACCATGCAGTAGTAGGGAAACGAGCCCGCGGCGTTGAAGGTCTGCGAGAAGGTGTCGCCGTTGACGTGGAGCGTGATCTTGGAATCGAACTCCTTGCCCGAATCTGACGGCGTGCCCGAGGTCACCGAGTGCGGATCGGCGATCGCCTTCGTGACGGTCCAGGTCACCGTGTCGCCGACCTGGATCGTGGCGTCGGCCGGCTGAAACGATTGATCGATGATCGAAATTGCCGTCGGACCGGCCGCGGATGCGGAGCCCGCGAATGCGAACAGGCACAGCGCGAGGGTCGCGATGGCGGCCAGCGCACGGGGCGATCCGATCGGGTGATCGAGCAATCTCATTCGCAAAACCTCCGGACGGCATCGTAAAGGACCGGCAGGCCCCAGCGGAGCCCGGCGAGCGACACCCGCTCGTCGACCCCGTGGTAGCGGTCGAGATAGGTCTCCTCGGGATCCTGGCGCAGCGGCGAGAAGCCGTACGCCGGCACACCGAGCTCGACGAGGTGCTTCGCGTCAGTCGCGAAAGGCGCCATGACCGGCAGCGGGATGCCGTCGGGATCGTGGTCCCGAATGGCCGCCTCGAGGATCGGGTAGAGGCCGGACTCTGTGGGCGCGACGACACCCTCCGCGGCGATGACAAGGCGGACGTCGGCGACCGCGGCGAGCTCGGGCCCGAGCCGCGAGATGACCTCGGCGCGCATCTCGGCCTCGCTGGTCTCTGGCAGGAGGCGGCAGTCGATCTCGACGACCGCTTCGCCGGGGATCACGTTGTACTTCACCCCGGCGTGCACGATGTCGGGCGAGATCGTGTCCCGGATCAGCGCCTCCGCGGCGCGGCGATAAACCGGCGAGCAGAGCTGCGCCGTGGAACGTGTCGCGCTTGCACCTCCCTCCGCGTCGGCCGTGAGCGCACGGATCGCGCGGGCCGCGTCGCCGCCGAGCGCCGCCGCCGCTCGTTCGAAGAAGGTCCGCATCGTCGGTGTCAGGCGGGTCGGTCCCGGGACGGCAAGCCGCGTGATCGCCTCGGCGGCCAGGACGGCCGCGTTGTCGGCGCGGGGCATCGAGCCGTGGCCCCACGTCCCGCGAATCGTGATGCGGTAGACCGCGTAGCCCTTCTCGGCGACCTGGATCGG
>DAINSJ010000356.1:0-1323 GCA_036741375.1 Candidatus Limnocylindrales bacterium | reverse complement strand
GGCATCGATCCATTCGACCAGCCGAACGTCGAGGAGGCGAAGGAGCGCACGCGCCGCCTGCTGGCCAGTGGTGGCCCGGCAGCCGCGGCGGAGAGCCCGACCGATAGCGACGTCCTCCGGCCCGCGGCGATCGGACCGGACGGCCTCGCGAGGGTCTTGCGAGTAGCCCTGCAGGATCGACGGCCGCCCGCGTACCTCGCGATCCAGGCCTTCATCGCGCCGACTCCGGAGCGCGACGCGGCGATCGCGCGCATCCGGACCGCCCTCGGAAAGACGACCTGCGCGACGACGGGCGGCTACGGCCCGCGCTTCCTCCACTCGACGGGCCAGCTGCACAAGGGCGGGCCGCCGACCGGCTGGTTCCTCCAGCTCACGAGCGACCATCCCGCCGACCGGCCCATCCCCGGCTGGCCCTACACGTTCGGCGAGCTGATCGACGCCCAGGCCCGCGGTGATCGCGAGGCGATTCGGGCGCATGATCGGCCGGTCGTCCACGTCCATCTCGGCGCCGACTCCGACGCAGATCTGGCCACGCTCGAGCGCGCCATCTCGCTCGCCATCGGCTGACAGGAGGCTCGGTTCCATGCAGCTCGGGTTCATCGGTCTCGGTCGGATGGGCGCGAATATGTGCCGCCGTCTGATCAAGGACGGCCACCACGTCGTCGCCTACAACCGGACGCCCGAGAAGACGAAAGAGCTCGCCGGCGAAGGCGCGGACGCGGCATTCACGATCGCCGAGCTCGTCCAGAAGCTCGAGAAACCGCGGGTCGCCTGGATCATGGTCCCGGCTGGCGACGCGACCGAAGCCCAGATCAACGAGCTCCTCCTCCACCTCGAGGCCGGCGACACGATCGTCGACGGCGGGAACACGAACTTCCACGACGACGTGCGCCGCCACGGCGAGCTCGCCGCGAAGGGGATCCGCTACGTCGATGCCGGGGTCTCCGGCGGGATCTGGGGCCTCGCCAACGGCTTCTGCCTGATGGTCGGCGGCGAGCCCGACGCGGTGCAGCCGATCGAGCCGATCTTCCGCTCCCTGGCGCCCGTCGATGGCTACCTCCACACGGGCGGGCCCGGCTCGGGCCACTACGTGAAGATGGTCCACAACGGCATCGAGTACGGCCTGATGCAGGCCTACGCCGAAGGCTTCGAGATCCTTCACGCCAGCGACTACGAGCTCAATCTCGGGGCGATCTCCGAGCTCTGGAACCACGGCTCCGTGGTCCGATCGTGGCTCCTCGAGCTCGCGGTTCTCGCCTTCCAGTCGAACGGCCAGGACCTCGAGCACGTCAAGGGCTGGGGGGCCGACTCTGGCGAGGGCCG
>DAINSJ010000355.1:0-1327 GCA_036741375.1 Candidatus Limnocylindrales bacterium | reverse complement strand
TCGAGGGTTCGTCCAGGAGGAGGACCTTGGGCGCCGACATCAAGGCCCGGCCCATGGCGAGCATCTGCTGCTCGCCGCCCGAGAGTGTCCCGGCACGCTGCGAGATCCGCTCCCGAAGCCGCGGGAAGAGCTCGTAAACCCGTTCGAACTCGGCCGCCAGGTTCGCTCGATCGCGGCGGGCGAAGGCCCCCATCTCGAGGTTCTCCTGGACCGTCATCCGGGCGAAGACGCGCCGACCCTCGGGGCTCTGGCTGATGCCGAGGGTCACGATCTGGTGCGGCGGTAAGCCGTCGATTCGCTTGCCTCGCAGGAGGATCTCGCCGTGCCTGGGCTTCAGAAGCCCGGAGATCGTCCGAAGTGTCGTCGACTTCCCCGCGCCGTTGGACCCGATGAGCGTCACGATCTCGCCTTCCTCGATCGACATCGTGACGCCGCGAAGGGCGTGAATGGCCCCGTAGTACGTGTGGACGTCGCTCAGCTCGAGGAGTGCCACGGCTCTACGACTCCGCCGCCGCGCCGCGACCGAGGTAGGCCTCGATCACGTGCGGGTCGGCCCGAACTTCCACGGGCGTGCCCTCGGCGATCTTCTCGCCGTGGTCGAGGACGGTCACGCGCTCGCTGATTCCCATCACCACCCGCATGTCGTGCTCGATGAGGAGCACGCTGAGTCCGAGGTCGGTCCGGAGCTTCCGAATGAACTCGGTCATCTCCAGGGTTTCGCTGCTGTTCATGCCCGCGGTCGGCTCGTCCAGGAGCAGGAGCTTGGGCCGCGTGGCGAGCGCCCGCCCGATCTCGAGGCGGCGCTGGTCGCCGTAGGGCAGGTTCCGGGCCCACGTGTCCTGGCGGCCCTCGAGGCCGACGAGCTTGAGGAGCGCGGTTGCCTCGACGATCGACGCCTCCTCTTCCCGGAGCATGCTCGGTGTTCGGAACACCGAGCTCCACCAGTGGCTCTTCAGGTGGACATTCATGCCGACCCGAATGTTGTCCAGGGCGGACATCGTGCCGAACAGCCGGATGTTCTGGAAGGTGCGGCCGATGCCAAGCGCCGTCACCTCATGCGGTTTCTTGGCCACGGTCCGATTCCCGCTCTGGGCGACGATCGTCTGGCCGTCGAAGGTGATCTCTCCGGCCGTCGCGGAGTAATACCCGGTGATCATGTTGAAGAAGGTCGTCTTGCCGGCGCCGTTCGGCCCGATCAGCGAGACGATGGAGCCCCGGGGAATGTCGAAGTCGACATTGCTGACGGCGAGCAATCCGCCGAATCGCTTCGTGACGCCGCGGGCCTTGACGAGGATCGCGGCATCGTCGAGCGTGCCGGTCAGCAGCG
>DAINSJ010000354.1:0-1328 GCA_036741375.1 Candidatus Limnocylindrales bacterium | reverse complement strand
AGGTCGAGGAGGTCCTGATGAGCCATCCGGCCGTCGCGGAAGCCGCGGTCATCGGGATGGCCCACGAGCATTACGGCGAGGTGCCGTGCGCCTTCGTCGTGCTCGCCGAGGGAGCCATCACGACCGAGGAGGAGCTCTTCGCCTACTGCCACAAGAACCTCGCCCGGTTCAAGGTCCCTTTCGCGATCCAGTTTCGGCCGCGGCTGCCCAAGACGATGATCGGGAAGGTCCTCCGGAAGGACCTGCGAGGAGAGGCATCGGATTCGTCGTAGCTAGACCGCGTCGATGAAGGCGCGGAGCCGATGGTTGAACGGCTCCCCGGTGCGCTGGACGCCATGGCCCGCCCCGCCGATGACCGAGCGCTCGGCCGCGAGTCGTTCAACGAGCACGTCGCAGACGGCGTCGAATGGCGCGCTGTGTGCTCCCGAAAAGACGAGCTTCGGGAAGGCTGCCGTACGCAGCGCCTCGAACGGGGTCTGCGCGTGGGGGTCGGAAACCCCGATTCGCGCTCGTACCGCCCGGTACGATCGCGTGGGGGTCAGAAACCCCGATTCGCGATCGGACCGCCCAGTACGATCGGGTGATGTGGTCTCTCCTCTACCTCGTCGTCCGCGCCCTCGTCCGTCTGCTCGTCAGGAGTGGTCGACCTGACCGGGACGACGGCGCCAAGGACCTCGAGATCCTCGTCCTGCGCCATCAGCTCCGGGTGCTGCAGCGGACGGCGGGCCGACCGCAGCTCCGGACCGTCGACCGGGTCCTGCTCGCGGCGGCGAGCCGGGCGATCCCGCGTGACCGCTGGGTCGCCTTCCTCGTCACCCCGTCGACGCTCCTCCGCTGGCACCGCGAGCTCGTACGCAGGAAGTGGACGTACCGCAGGACCGGTCGCCCTGGCCGGCCGCCGATCGATGCCGAACTCCGTGCGCTCATCCTGCGACTTGCCCGGGAGAACCCGCGCTGGGGCTGCGTCCGGGTCCAGGGCGAGCTCCGCAAGCTCGGCCTCCGAGCCAGCGCGACGACGGTCCGCACCCTGCTCCGGGCCGCCCGGCTCGGTCCCGCCCCACGGCGGGCCGGCCCGACGTGGGCCGAGTTCCTTCGGGCCCAGGCGGACGGGATTATCGCGTGCGACTTCTTCACCGTCGAGACGGCCTGGCTCCGCACCCTCTACATCCTCGTGTTCATCGAGCTCGGCAGCCGGCGGATCCACGTGAGCCCCTCGACCGCGCACCCGGACTCGGCGTGGGTGACCCAGCAGGCCCGGAACCTTGCCATGGCGCTCGATGGTCGCTCGCCCGTCGTCCGGTTCCTCATCCGCGACCGGGACGCGAAGT
>DAINSJ010000353.1:0-1335 GCA_036741375.1 Candidatus Limnocylindrales bacterium | reverse complement strand
CAGGAGCGTCCCGACGAGGACCCGCAGGAGCAGATGGCCAAGGAGAAGGGCCTCACCTACGTGAAGCTGGACGGCAACGTGGGGATCCTCGGCAACGGCGCCGGCCTCTGCATGTCGACACTTGACGTGGTCGCCCAGGCGGGCGGCGAGCCCGCCAACTTCCTCGACGCTGGCGGTGGCTCGAAGGCGGAGACGATCGTCGACGCGCTCGAGGTGATCACCTCCGACCCCAAGGTCACCGCGGTTCTGTTCAACATCTTCGGCGGCATCACCCGCTGTGACGAGGTCGCCAAGGGGATCATCGAAGCCTCGAAGCAGATCGACATCAAGGTTCCGCTGGTCGTGCGCCTCGACGGCACCAATTCCGAGGAAGGCCTTCGGCTTCTCGCCGAGGCCGGCATCCCGAACCTCACGGTCGAGGAGACGATGCTCGGCGCCGCCGAGAAGGTCGTGGAGTTGGCGAATGCCTGAAAGAGTCGCTCGTCTCTCGTCTCTCGTCGCTCGGGGTTTGAGCCGAGGCCGGGCTTTAATCCTCGAGCGACTAGCGACTAGCGACTAGCGACTAATGGCCATCATCGTCGACAACCAAACGAAGCTCGTCGTTTCCGGCCTCACCGGCCGCGAGGGAAGCTTCCACGGGCTTCGCAACCGCGAGTACGGCACCGATCTGGTGGCCGGAGTGACGCCGGGCAAGGGCGGCCAGGACGTCGACGGCGTCCCGGTCTACGACTCGATCGCCGAGGCGGTCGAGGCGGGCGCCAACACCTCGATGATCTTCGTGCCGGCGCGCTTCGCGGCACCGGCGATCGAGGAGGCAATCGAGGCCGGCGTTCACACGGTGATCGCGATCACCGAGGGCATCCCGGTGTTCGACATGCTGGGGGTCTACTGGAAGGCGAAGGACGCTGGGGTGCGCCTGATCGGGCCGAACTGCCCCGGCGTGCTCTCGCCCGGGAAGGCAAACGTGGGCATCATCCCGGCCCATTTCTTCGAGCAGGGAGCGATCGGCGTGGTCTCCAAGTCGGGGACGCTGACCTACCAGATCGGCAACGAGCTGGCCCAGGCCGGGCTCGGCAACTCGACCATCGTCGGGATCGGCGGCGACCCGATCGTCGGCTCGGACTTCATCGACGTCCTGGAGCTGTTCGAGGCCGACGAGGAGACCGAGTTGATCGTCATGGTCGGTGAGATCGGCGGCGACGCCGAGGAGCGCGCCGCCGAGTACATCGCCGAGAGCGTCTCCAAGCCGGTCGTCGCCTACATTGCCGGCTTCACCGCCCCGCCGGGCAAGCAGATGGGCCACGCCGGGGCGATCATCTCCGGCTCCTCCGGTAC
>DAINSJ010000352.1:0-1349 GCA_036741375.1 Candidatus Limnocylindrales bacterium | reverse complement strand
CTCGGCGTAGAACGGGGTTCGATCGAGGACGATTTCCGCGGCCGCGCCCGCCGGCGTCCGAAGCTCCTCGTCACCCTTCGCCTCGAGCTCCTGGTACTCGATGCCGTCCCGCAGGATCGCGAGGACCTTCGCGTCGGAGGTCGTCGCGTCGTAGCCGAGGAACGTCGTGTCCCCGACTTGGCCTTGGATCGACTGGTAGAGCGAAGCAAGCTCCGCATGACGGGCGAGCTCCGCCTTCTTTCCGGACCGACTCCGCTCCCGCTGCTCGGCCAGGGCGCGCTCGAAGCCGCCGCGATCGACGGCGACGCCGTACTCGGCCGCGAGCTCCACCGTGAGGTCGATCGGGAACCCGAACGTGTCGTGCAGCTTGAACGCGACGTCGCCCGACAAGGTGGGCGCATCGGCCGGCAGGTCCTCGGCCTTGGTGCCGACCTGGCGGTCGTTCGATGTCAGCGGGATCAGCGCCTCCTCGAGCAGGTCGGTACCCGCCTCGAGCGTCCGTGCGAACTGCGTTTCCTCGCGCGTGATCGCGCCGAGGATCGACGCCTCGTTCTCGCGGAGGAGCGGGTAGAAGTCGCCCATCGACTCGATCACGACCTTCGCCGTCTCGGCGAGGAACGGCTCCTTGCGACCGAGGATCCGGCCGTGCCGGACCGCGCGCCGCAGGATCCGGCGGGTGACGTAGCCGCGGCCCTCATTCGATGGCAGCACCCCGTCCGCGAGGAGGAACGTGATCGCGCGGGAGTGGTCGGCGATGACCTGATAGCTGAAGCGCTCCGCCTCGAAGGCGTCCGGATCGTGGCCGAGCAGCTCGCGCATGCGGGCGTGGATCGGGGCGAACAGGTCCGTGTCGTAGTTCGAGGGCACCTGCTGGACGACGCTCGTGATCCGCTCCAGGCCCATGCCCGTGTCGATGCCGGGCGCCGGCAACGGCGTCAGTGACCGATCCGGATGCAGCTCGAACTCCATGAAGACGAGGTTCCAGACCTCGAGCCAGCGGGGGCATAACTCGGAGTGGTCGGGCACGCAGAAGTCGCCCTCGCTGAACTGGGCGCCGCGGTCGAAATGGATCTCCGAGCACGGCCCGGAAGGCCCGATGTCGGCCATCCGCCACCAGTTTTTCTCGTCGCCGTTCGGGAAGTCGCCCCACCGCACGAGCCGCTCCGGCGGGAGGCCGATCTCGTCCTTCCAGATCGCGTGGGCGACGTCATCGGTCGAGTAGACCGTCGCGGCGAGGCGATCGCCCGGGATCCCGAGGTCCTTCGTCATGAACTGCCAGGCCCAGTGGATCGCGTCGCGCTTGAAGTAGTCGCCGAAGCTCCAGTTGCCGAGCATCTCGAAGAGCGTGT
>DAINSJ010000351.1:0-1351 GCA_036741375.1 Candidatus Limnocylindrales bacterium | reverse complement strand
CGCCCCGACCGTTGCACTGGGGACAGGTCGTCGGTTGCGTGCCGGGCTTCGCCCCATTGCCGCCGCACGTCTCGCAGCGGCCGAGGACGGGAAACTCGATCTCCTTCTCGGTCCCGAGGATCGCCTCCTCGAAGGTGATCCGAAGGTCGTAGCGAAGATCGGATCCAGCCGGCGGCCGGCCCCGGCGTGCGCCGCCAGCCGCCCCACCGCCGAAGAACGCGTCGAAGATGTCGGAGAAGCCGCCGAAGCCCGCGGCCGGGTCGGCCCCGAGGCCCGCGGAGCCGAAGAGGTCGTAGCGCTGCCGACGTTCGGGGTCCGACAGCACCTGGTAGGCCTCGTTCAGCTCCTTGAACCGCTCGGCCGCCGCCGGGTCCGCGCTGACGTCCGGATGCCATTGCTGGGCCAGGCGCCGGAACGCCTTCTTGACGTCACCATCGGAAGCGCCCCGCTCGATCCCAAGAACGGCGTAATAGTCGAGTTGCGTTGCCATGTCGTTCAAGGATACGGGGGCCTCGGACTACCATGCCCGCATGGCCACTGAGGCGATGCCACGCCTGACCGTTGCGCTCACGTTCGACCACGATGCGATCTCCGACAATGTGCGCCGGGGCGACCCTCCCGTGAAGATGTCGCACGGCGAGTTCGGGCCGCGAGTGGGTGTCCCGCGCATCCTCGAGGTTCTCGAGCGGGAGGCGATCGGCGCGACGTTTTTCGTCCCCGGACACTCGATCGAGACGTTCCCGGCATCGGTCGCTTCGATCGTCGAGCGGGGTCACGAGCTCGCCACGCACGGCTGGTTCCACGAGGACTTCTCGACCCTCAAGGAGAAGGAGCAGCGGGCCGTCCTGGACCGGTCGATCGAGGCAATCACGAAGGTGACCGGCGCCCCGCCGACGGGGCACCGGGCGCCGTACTGGGCGCTGGGCCCCGAGACGCTCGAGCTCGTCGAGGCGGCCGGCTTCCGGTACGACAGCTCCTTGATGTGGGACGACTACCGCCTCACCCGCGTGCGACACGGCGATCGCCATTCGACCGACGACGGGACGACCTTCGGCCGCGAGGGCTCGCTCGTCGAGGTCCCGGTCTACTGGGCGCTCGACGACTGGCCGTTCTTCGAACCGGGACCCGGCCGGGATGGGCTGTCGGCGCCGTCGCGCGTCCTCGAGATCTGGCTCGGCGAGCTCCGCTACGCCTACGACCACGCGCCCGGCGGGCTGCTGACCGTGACGATGCATCCCGAGTGCATCGGCCGGGGCCACCGGCTGACGATCCTCGAGACGCTCATCGCCGAAGCCAAGGCCCTCGATGGCGTCGTCTTCGACCGGCTCGACCACTACGTCGACAGCTGGCT
>DAINSJ010000350.1:0-1354 GCA_036741375.1 Candidatus Limnocylindrales bacterium | reverse complement strand
CCGTTCGGCTTCCTCCTGTCACCCGCCGATGACACGCGAGCTATGCGAAAGCTTGGCCATCGCAAACGCATTCGGATCGCCTCGAACGCCCTAAAGCAGCTCGAATCGGCTGGGACGGGTCGAAAGTCTCGACAACCGCTGGTCCCATCGGCGAGTGACAAGACCTCGGAGCCGCCCCGACGGCGAGTCTCGCATACCTCGCGCCTGGTCGGAATTTGGCGGCAATCACCCGCCTCCCGACGGCGGTCTCTCGCGAGCGTCGCGAATGGTCGGTATCTGACGACCGATGGCCGGCCTCATCGTGAGGTCCCGCTGTCAGGGGACGATCACAGCCGGTGAAGGCACCGGAGGCGCCGCGATGTGGATCAGGATCGAGCGGCTGAAGCCCCCGGGCTCGAACCCAAGCTGGAGGCGGTAGTCGCCGTAGGGCCAGACGATCAGGCGCGTATCGCTCAACGCGGACGGATCGCGAATACCGAGCACCGCGAAGTGGCTGGGCCAGGGTGACCGGAGCTCCGCACTCGCGATCGTCGTGAAGGTGCCATCTGATTGGATGCGGAGAAGCTCGTGCGAGCTGAGCGCGAACCCCTGCGGCATGTCCACGCCGATGAGGAACAGGTGGTTCCCTTCCGGCACGTCGAAGCGGGCCGGCCAGACAGGCCCCGGACCCAGCTGGATCGGCGATGACCGGGGCGATGCGGGCGTCGCGGTCGGCGCGGCCGCGGCCGGGCTCCCGGACGGCCCCTCCTCGCCGGATAGCTGGATCACGAACCCGAACGTCACGAGGTAGCCCGCGGGCCAGATCTCCCAGGCGCTGGCGGGCTCGTGAGACCCGAAGATCGCGGGGTCGTAGTCGAGCGCGCTGAAGCCGACGACATCCTCCGGCAGGAACGAGGCCGCTGCAGCGGCCGACGGATGCGGGCTGGTCTCCGGCGGGGCCGCTGCCGAGCCGCTGCCCCATGGCTTGATGATTGCGACGAGCAGTCCGCCGAGCAGGAACGTTGCGAGCAATCGCCCGGCCCCGTCGACGCCTGAGCGGCCCAACCGGACGGGAGTCAACTCGCTCACGAGCTGCCGGTCAGCTTCCTCCGAGGTACGCCGCTCGGACGCCGTCGTTGGTCCGCAAGGCCGCCGCGGTGTCGGAGAGCACGATCTCGCCCGTCTGGAGGATGTAGCCGCGGCTCGCCACGCCGAGCGCCATCAGGGCATTCTGCTCGACCAGCAGGACCGTGCTGCCCTGTTCGTTGATGGTCTTGATGATGTCGAAGATCTGCTCGACGAGGATTGGCGCGAGGCCCATCGAGGGTTCGTCCAGGAGGAGGACCTTGGGCGCCGACATCAAGGCCCGGCCCAT
>DAINSJ010000349.1:0-1357 GCA_036741375.1 Candidatus Limnocylindrales bacterium | reverse complement strand
AGTCGTTGAGGATGACGTACAGCTTCGGCGTCGGCGCCGACCGAGACGTATTGGCCAGGTTGGGCCCGAGCCCAAAGCAGGCGAACGTGGCGCCGTTCGGGTCAGCGCTGAACACCGCAGGCTGCAGGAACTGCACGACCTGGCCGTTGTAGAACCCGGCCTCCACTCGTGGCTGAGCGGCGACGGCCGTCCCCGCCATCAGGGCGGCCGCGATGGCGCTTGCTGCGACCGCGCGCGCGAGTCGATGGATGCCCATGTCGGGTTTCCTCCGTGTCCTCGTCCGTCGAATTCTGGCGCCGAGCGGCGCTGACGGACTGGGGGAACCGTGATCGACCCGACTGAATTCGCACGTATCTGCGGCTTAACGGCGAAGCCCCTGCCGATATTTCCCGGCCGATGTGGGTACCACGGGCGTCAGGCACGCGGTCTCGCCGTCGCGATCCCCGAGCCGCCGGAAGATCGCCAGCGCATCGGCGCCGAGGCTCGCGGAGCGCTCCGACTGTCCGTCGAGCCGTGCGACGGCAGCCAGCTGGACGAGGGTCCAGGCGATCCACCGGGCGCGCCCGGTGATCCGGATCGCCGCGAGGCTCTCCTCGAGCAACCGCCGTGCCTCGTCGATGTCGCCCTTTGCAAGGGCGAGACTGGCCAGGTTGCCGAGCGCGGAACCGTAGCCCCACATGTCGCCGCGCCGCCCAAAGGCCGTGGCACTGTCGTCGAGCAGCGCCTGTGCGCGGGCGAGGTCGCCCTCCGCGATGGCGAGATTGCCGAGGTTGCCCTCGGCCAGGCCGGTGCCACGTGAGTCGCCGATCCGGTGTCGGATCGCGAGACATTCCTCGAGCAGATCGCGCGCTTGTGCGAACTCGCCCGCGGCCGTCGCGAGATTTCCGAGCCGCCCCAGGGCGTGAGCGACCGCGCGCTCGTCGCCGATCGCGCGGGAGAGCTCCAGGCTCTCTTCCATGTCACGCCTCGCCCCTTCGAGGTCGCCGAAGACCCGCCGCATCATTCCCCGGTTCGCGAGGACATAGCCGACCGCGGTCCGGGTGGCTACGTCCTGGAAGGGCGCGAAGGTCTCCTGGAAGGCCATCCGCAGGGCGCCGGTCTCGGGTTCCGGCACGAGGATCTCGCCGAGGTCGAGCATCGGCGGCGTCAGTTCCGTCGTCTGCGACAACGCGCGGCAGAGGGTCAGGCTCTCGTCGATGAGCGCCTCTGCCTCGCGACGATCCCCGGCATACCAGCGCACCACGGCCAGACCATGGAGCGCCGCAGCCTGACCCGGCCCAAAGTCGGCCTCGGTCGCGATCTCGAGGCTCAGCCGATACGTCTTCTCGGCGGCCTCGAGGTCGTCCTCGGACCAGGA
>DAINSJ010000348.1:0-1359 GCA_036741375.1 Candidatus Limnocylindrales bacterium | reverse complement strand
TGGTCGCCGGCGCCGTCCAGCAGCTCGCCGAAGGTGTCGAGCGCGACCACCGCCGCGGCGGGCACCGCAAGCAGCAGCGCGTAGAAGGCAAGCTCGTGCGCCCCTGCCCCGTCCGCCGCCGCGGCCGCCACCACGAGACCGACCGGAATCGCCCGACGCGCCATGCCGGTGGGTTCTGCATCCGACCCTCGGCTCCTTCGTTACCCTCACCGAACCCCGTGAGAGAGGAGCCCGAATGCCCGATGTGCCGGTGACGTGGCTGGGCCACGCGAGCTTCCGGCTGGACAGCCCCGGAGGCAAGCGGATCTACGTCGATCCGTGGCTCGGCAACCCGAAGTGCCCCGAATCGGAGAAGGAGCCCGAGCGGATCGACGTGATCGCGATCACGCATGGGCACGGCGACCACGTCGGCGAGAGCGTCGAGCTGACGAAGACGTTCAGGCCCGAGGTCGTGGCGATGGTCGAGCTGAAGGGCTGGCTCGGCTCCCAGGGCGCCGAAGTCAGCGAGGTGCCGGGGCCGAACAAGGGCGGCACCGTCGAGGCCGCGGGCGTGAAGTTCACGCTCGTGAACGCCTTCCACTCGAGCTCCTCGGATGACGGCGCCTACCTGGGCGAGGCGGCCGGGATCGTGGTCGGGCTCGAGAACGGGACGACGATCTACTTCGCCGGCGACACCTGCGTCTTCGGCGACATGGAGCTGATCGGCCGGATCTACTCGCCCGACGTGGCGGTGCTGCCGATCGGCGGGCATTTCACGATGGACCCGCGCGAGGCGGGCGTGGCGCTCGAGCTGCTCGGGGTGAAGCGCTGCATCCCGTGCCACTACGGCACCTTCCCGCTGCTGGCCGGCACGCCCGACGAGCTGCGGCAGCACGCCCCCGGAGTGGACGTGATCGCGCTGGAGCCGGGGGAGACGACAACCGTTTGAGGGAGCGCTGGTTCGGCTCGACGGGACGCCGGGTCCCCGAGATCTCGGTCGAGGGCGAGCTCGAGCTTGGCGACGCGCTCGTGCTGGACGACATCTCCGACGCGGCCCGGTTGCAGCAGGCCCACAAGGAAGGCCAGCCGGTGGTCGTCCGCGCAGAGAGCGCCGACGCGGTCAAGGAGGCGCTGGCTCGTCCCGAGGTCGCCTGCGTCGTGGTGCCGGAGTCGAAGCGGGACCTCCTGGAGCTCGACCTGACCGAGCTGACCTATGGCTAGAAGCGGTTGGAAGGGCCAAGGCGTTCCCGACCCGAGACAGGGTGTTAGGCGGCCGTACGGGCGGAGCCCGCACGGCCTCTATGGTCGGCGCCGCCAAGTCGGCGCCTTGGCTGAGGTAATAGCGACCTACTCGATCGCCGCCTGCGACCTCGAGGCGGG
>DAINSJ010000347.1:0-1366 GCA_036741375.1 Candidatus Limnocylindrales bacterium | reverse complement strand
GACTCGTCGTCGGTCTGGTCGAGGCCGATCAGGACGTAGGCCTCGTTGCCGCGAACGCTGATGAACCGCTTGTCGCCGGTCTCGGCGTAGCCGGTGATCCCGTTGACGTGGTCCAGCTTTCGGACGGGTGCGAGGGCGTCGACGATCGCTTGCTGGAATCCCGGGCTCGTGGCGTCGGCGGCGGGATCGGCCGACTGGATCAGGGCGACAAAAGCCGTCCGGCCCCGGCCGAAGTCGGTAGCGAGGCGCTGCGCGACCTGCGCCGACTCGGAGTCCGGATCCAGCCAGCCGCCGGCCGAGAGACGGCTCGACGTGCTGGATGCCAGCGAGCCGAGGGCGGCCGCAATCAGAATCGAGATGACGACGACGATTCGGCGTCGCCGATAGACGAAGGCACCCCAGCGGCTGAACATCAGGCGCCACGATACCGGATGGCCCGGGGCGTAGACTCCCGCCCGATGCCACACGTCCAGACGGTTCTCGGGTCTGTCGAGCCCGGAGATCTCGGCTTCACGCTCCCGCACGAGCACACGGCGATCGCGCTCTGGCATATCCCCGATCGATGGGATTACTGGGAGCTCACGCGCGACCTCGAGGTCATCCGGCCCGAGCTCGAGCACTTTCGTGACCTCGGCGGGACCGCCATTGCCGATGTCACGCCGGCCGGCCTCGGACGCGATCCGGCCTGGCTCGTCGGACTCGCGGAGGCGACCGGGCTCCACATCGTCATGGGCTGCGGCTGGTATCGGGGCGCCTACTACCCGGCCGAGGCCTTGATCGATCGTCGCTCAGTCAACGATCTCGCCGACGAGCTCGTGCGGGAGCTGGAGGAGGGGATTGCCGGGCCGGGGGATCGGCGCGTGCGGGCCGGCATCATCGGCGAGATCGGCACGGACAAGCCGTGGGTCTCGGCCCTCGAGGAGCGGGTTCATCGTGCCGCCGCGCGGGCGTCGCGCAGGACCGGCGCGACGATCACGACGCACTCCGTCATGAGCGCCGTGGGTGTGGACCAGCTCCGGATCTTCGAGTCGGAGGGCGCCGATCCCGGGCGGGTCGTGATCGGCCACGCGGACTCCTACCCGATCCTCGAGCACTACCTCGAGATCGTCGGTCGCGGCGCCTCGGTCGAGTTCGACTTCCTCGGGATGAGCTTCACGCCGCAGGAGCGGAAGGGCGAGCCCCGGATCATCCGGCTGTTGCAGGAGCTGCTGTCACGCGGTCACGCCGAACGGATTCTCCTCAGCCAGGACGTGTGCCACAACCAGCAGCTGCGGCACTACGACGGCCACGGCTACACGTACATCCAGGAGACTTTCCTGCCGCGCCTGCGCGAGGCCGGCGTCTCGGATGCCGAGATCGAGCAGCT
>DAINSJ010000346.1:0-1366 GCA_036741375.1 Candidatus Limnocylindrales bacterium | reverse complement strand
GGCGTATTCACTGGGGAATTCGATTCGCCTCGAGCGCGCTTTGCGCAATGACGAGTCCGTCGGATTCAACCCCTCGCGGAGCACGCTCAGGCCGTTTTCAATTCGCCCAGGAATGGCGCTCGATTGCCGGAGATGCCTCCGAGAGGCGCCCTTCAGATTACTCAGGTTCTACCGGGAATCGGCCGGGGGAATTCGCCAGAAACAGCCCGAGCAGGAGCAGCACGCCCGCCGTCGGCAGGCCCTTGTTGACGATCCAGGCGAAGTCGCCGAGGGCGTCCTGCTGGCCGCCCGACATCAGGAGGTAGGCCAGGCCGATCCAGCGGAGCCGGATGCCCACCCCGAGGGCGAGGATCATCGGCAGGATCAGGATCGCGAGGTAGTGCTGGTAGAGGGCCGGTGCGATCAGGACCGACACCAGGACCGCGATCGCGAAGCTGACGCTCGTGGAGGCTCTCGATCGCGCGGTCCACGCGAGGATGGCGAGGCCCACGGCCGTCACGAGCAGTCGGGCCAGCGTGAAGCCGATGAACGGGGCGAGCCAGACAGTCGGCGCGAGGGTGTCGGTCGTGTCCTTCGGGGCCGACAGGTTGGCGAGAACGGTCGGATAGTCTCGCCAGGGCTGGACCCCCGTGATCGGCAGGGTCATCGCGACGAAGACGACCGCCGCGAGGACGCCAATTGCGGCCGCTCGATAGCGCCTTGTGAGGAGGAGCCAGAGGAGCAGGACCCCCGGAAACAGCTTGACGACGGTCGCCACGCCAATGGCGATGCCGGCGGTGGCGGTGGCGGTGGCGGGCGCCAGCGCGGTGCCGGGCGTCGAACGACGGATCCCGAGCCAGGCCACCGTGAAGAGGCCGAACAGGAGGAGGTTCACGTTGCCCAGGACGAGCTCGGCGACGACCGGCGGAAAGGCGAAGGCCGCACCGACCAGCAGCCAGCGACCGCGGCCGGCGAGCATCCGATAGCGTTCGCCCAGGCGCTCGGATCGATGCAAGGCGAGAACGGACCAGACGACGATCGCGGCTCCGATGGCGGTCCAGAGCCATTCCGCGAGTCGGGGGTCGGCGAAGGCCGCGGCGAAGGGCACCATCGCGGTCGCGAAGGGTGGTGGGTAGAGGGATCCCTCCTGGCCCTGCGGCGCGTATGGGCCGGCGAGCTGCTGGGCCGAGTAAATCGATTCGCCGTGCAGGAGGTGCGCGCCGGCGGTCCAATAGAACGAGAAGTCGTAGCCCCACTGGATCTGGCCGGTCCAGTAGAGGAACTGCGCCAGCCGGGCGAGCAGCACGACCGCGAGGACCAGGACGACCACGAGGCGCTGGGTCCGCGGCTTGCGGAGCAGCCGCAGGCCGTACACGTTGGCCGTCAC
>DAINSJ010000345.1:0-1367 GCA_036741375.1 Candidatus Limnocylindrales bacterium | reverse complement strand
CGGGTCTCGCCCGGGCGCTCGCGGACGAGCTGGCGGAACGCCTCCATCGCGATCACGAGGCGACCCGCGGGAGCGCCCCCGAACCGGACATGCAGCACGCTCGCCGCGCCGCCGGCCTCGATCGGCGCCGTTGCCGAGCCCGCCTCGGCCGCCACCTTCGCGCGAGCCTCGTCCGGCAGTGCCGGCTCGTCGTCCCGTTCGGTGTCGATAGCCCCCGGGGCAATGGCGTAGGTTGGGACCGGCTCTGCGGGCGCGATGTCGGGCAGCCGAACGGCCGTCGACGCGCCACCCGAGCGAAGTGGGCCCGCCGCCGGCATGACCCCACCTCGAAGGGGCGACACATACGGGATCTCTCGCGGCGGCTCCGGAGCCGCAGGACGGCCGCTGCCCGCGCTGAGCTCGGCGCCATGCCGTCCGTTGCCGCTGCCATTGCCAATGCCAGTGCCGTTGCCATTGCCGTTCGAGACCGCCGAGTACTCGGCGGTTCCAACCGCTGCGGGCCCCACGGCTACCGGCTGGCGGCGGCGCCAGGTGCCCCGATCCCCTGCCGCGACGTCGCGAGCGAACGCCTCCGGGCCCTTCGCGGCGGCGTCGTCCCAGGTGGTCACGAGGTCCGCGAGGAGCGAGACTTCCTCGCCGCGATGATCGACCTTCCCGGCGACGAGGAGGATCGAGCCTTCCTGCCAGATCGGGCCCGTCTGCTCGAAGAGCTTCGGGAAGACCACGATCTCGATCGAACCCTGGAGGTCCTCGATCGTCACGACGGCCATCGTCGCTCGCGCCCGCGTGATCACGGTCCGCGAGCCGACGACGATCCCGGCGACGACCAGTCTCTGGCCATCGAGCGATTCGTCCTTGAGGTCGCCAGAGTAGGCCGTCACGAACTCCCCCACCCGATCGGCCACCTCGCCCATCGGATGCTCCGAGAGGTACAGGCCGAGCAGCTCCTTCTCCCATCGCAGTCGCTCCCGGACGGGGGCTTCGGCGACATTCGGCAGTGGCCGCTCCAACAGCGACGGCTCGTCGATGCCAACATCGAAGAGCGAGGTCTGGCCGGTGGCCCGATCGCGCTGCGTGGCCGCGCCGGCGTTGATCGCGTCGTCGAGGCCCTCGAGGACCTGGGCGGGGTGGCCGAATGCCGACAGCGCGCCGACCTTCGCGAGTGACTCGAGGACTTTGCGGTTGGCGAGGCGGAGATCGATCCGGGTGCAGAAGTCGGCGAGGGAGTGGAACGGGCCTTCGGCCTCGCGGGCGGCGACGATGGATTCGATGGCGCCGCTGCCGACGTTCTTGACGGCCAGCAGCCCGAACCGGATCGCATCCTCCTCGACCGTGAACTCGACGGCGCTCCGGGCGACGTCGGGTGG
>DAINSJ010000344.1:0-1410 GCA_036741375.1 Candidatus Limnocylindrales bacterium | reverse complement strand
GAGGCGGCCCGCCCGGCCGCGGCGCCCAGCCCTTCGCCGAGACCGACGAGCCCGAGCAGCACGGACAGCACGACGACGGCCCGGAGGGTAGGCGGCAGCCCCTCCAGCGCGGGGGTCGCGATCGGCAGGACGAGGAACCCGATGATCGCCCCGGCGGCGGCCCCGCCCAGTCCGGCGAGCTGGGGGAGTGCACCCGATCGGACGCCCAGGATCACCGCGAAGACGAGCAGCGCCAGCGCGATCAGGTCGATCGTGTTCAGGGTCGCGTGTCCACCCGTGCGGGATGTGCGGCGTCCCAGGCGTCGATCGCCGTCGTGTGGTCGAGGAGGTAGCCGAGCTCGTCGGTCCCGCGCAGGAGCATCAATTTCGAGAACGGATCGACATCGAACGGCAGGTCCTCGTCGCCTGGGAGGTGGACGACCTGCGACTCGAGGTCGACCGAGATCTCGACATCGGGGTCGGAGGCGAGCAGCTCGAACAGCTGGGCATGCCGCTCGGGATCGACGACGATCGGCAGCAGCCCGTTCTTGAGGGCGTTGTTGCGGAAGATGTCCGCGCAGCTCGTCGTGATCACGGAACGGATGCCCCACGCAACGAGCGCCCATGGCGCGTGTTCGCGGGAGGAGCCGCAGCCGAAGTTGTCGCCTGCGAGGAGGATCTGGCGACCGGCCATGTCGGGCCGGTCGAGGACGAACGGCGGCTCGCGCAGGTCGCCGGTCTCGCTGAATCGCCAGTCGTGGAACAGGGCCTCGCCGAGGCCGAGCTTGTCGGTCGCCTTCAGGTAGCGGGCCGGCACGATCTGGTCCGTATCGACGTTCTCCGCCGGCAGCGGGATCACCCGGCTCGTGAAGCTCTCGAAGGGTTCAGCCATGGGTTCTTCTCGATCCTCGCGTCGCTCGTCCGCGCCGCTCAGCGGCCGCCGATGGCCGCGAACGTGTCGATGCCCGCGAGCGTGCGCGGGTCGGCGACAGCACCGGCGATCGCCGAGGCCGCGGCGGTCAGCGGAGAGGCGAGGAAGGTCCGACCGCCCTTGCCCTGGCGGCCCTCGAAATTGCGGTTCGAGGTGCTCACGGCGTACTGCCCCGGCGACAGCTGGTCGCCGTTCATCGCGATGCACATCGAGCAGCCGGCCTCGCGCCAGTCGGCGCCGGCCGCGCGGAAGATCTCGTCGAGGCCTTCGGCCTCCGCCTCCCGCTTGACCTCGTCGGAGCCCGGCACGACGAGCATCCGCACGCCGGCTGCGACCTTGTGGCCGTCCATCGCGGCGGCGGCGAGGCGAAGATCGCTGATCCGGCCGTTTGTGCAGCTGCCGATGAAGACGACGTCGACCTTCTGGCCGAGGATCGCCTGGCCCGGCTGGAGATCCATGTACGCGAGCGCGTGTTCCAGGGCCCGGCGGTGGGCCGGATC
>DAINSJ010000343.1:0-1423 GCA_036741375.1 Candidatus Limnocylindrales bacterium | reverse complement strand
GCTTCGAGACGTTCTTCCGGAGCGACCACTACGCGGGCTTCCCGGGCGACGGCGACGGGCCGACGACGGACGCGTGGGCCGTTCTGGCCGGTCTCGCCCGCGAGACGACGACGATCAGGCTCGGGACGCTCGTCAGCCCCGTGACCTTCCGCCACCCGGGCAACTTCGCGAAGGTGGTCACGACCGTCGACCACATGAGCGGCGGCCGGATCGAGGTCGGCGTCGGCGCCGGCTGGAACGACGAGGATCACGGCCCGCTCGGCCTGCCGTTCCCGGACATCGGTGAGCGCGCCGACCTGCTCGAAGATGAGCTCGCGCTACTCCATGGGCTCTGGACCGAGCCGGACGGCTGGTCCTATCAGGGGAAGCAGCTGACCGTCACCGGAGCGCGACTGCGGCCACGGGCGGTCGACCTTCCCGGGCGTCCCCGCGAGAACGGCATCGCCCGGCCGCGGATCATCGTCGGCGGGGAAGGCTCACCGCGCGGGTTCCGGATCGCCGCTCGCTGGGCCGACGAGTTCAATCTCAGCTCGTCGTCGCCGGAACGGGCGGTCGATCGATTTGCCGAGATGGACTCCGTCTTGCGGGCCGCCGGGCGGGATCCGGCGACGCTGACGAGATCGGCGATGGTCGGGGTGCTCGTCGGCGCGAACGCGGGCGAGCTCGCGCGCCGGGCGGAGGCTGTCACCGCGGCGTTCGGGATCGCGCCGGATGGTGCGTCGGAGTGGCTGAAGGCCCGGAGCGAACGCTGGATCGTCGGCACGCCCGACGAGGCCAGGGCGATGGTCCGGCGCTATGCCGACGCGGGCGCCGAGCGCCTCATGCTCCAGGACTTCCTGCCGTCGGATCTCGAGATGGTCGACCTCCTGGGCCGGGAGCTCATCGGGAAGGTCTGAGCCGGCGGCGGATCAGCCGACCTGGATGCGTCGGCGCTGGATCAGCCTGCGGTTTCCGCCGCTCGGAGATACGGGGTCTCGTCGCGCCGGATCGGATCGGGATTGACGCCGCGGGCCCGGGCGAGGCGCTCGGTCAGCAGCTGGAGTGGTACTGCCGAGCCGACCAACGCCGCGATCGCGGGCGGCAGCTCCGGCGATGCCGACACGACGAGGCGGCCCGCCGGTGTCAGCGCCGGGGCGATCCGTTCGTTGAACCGCGCCGCGACAATCGCGCCGGCGGGCATGCCGATCTCGGCGGCCGCGCGAAGGACGTCGGCAGCGCGGGTCACGCGCGCCTCCGCGTCGGGCGAGGTGTCGGTCAGCACGAGGACCAATCCCGTGCGCGCATCGGTCCCGGCCAGGTGCCCGTGGAGGAACGTCTCGAGGTCCCGCATCGCCGCGGGGAGATGGGCTCCCTCCTCGACCTTCAGGACGAGCTCTCGAGCCGCCGGCCGATCGGATCCGCTGGCGACCGCGATGAGTCGATC
>DAINSJ010000342.1:0-1430 GCA_036741375.1 Candidatus Limnocylindrales bacterium | reverse complement strand
AGCCATTTCGAGATCGCGAGCGCGGCCGCGATGAAGCCGATCGCCTTGGCCACGATCGCCAGCGTGTGGCCCGCGGCGCCGCCGCCGCCGGAGGCAAAGCCCAGCACGACGGCGATCACCAGGTCCTCGGCGACCAGGATCGCCAGCACGAGGTCGGTCTCGTCGTCCGCGAGGCGGCGGAAGTCGATCAGGGCCTTGACCGTGACCGCGCTCGAGGAGACGTAGATCGCGGCGCCGAGGATGAACGCGGCGAAGCTGAAGCCGAACGCGGCGACGCCGACGACGAGCCCGAGGGCGCCGTTGACGGCCACGTCGATCGCCCCGCCGAGGAACACGTGGCCGCGACTGCGGGCGATCCGCCCGATCGTGAACTCGAGGCCGAGGAAGAAGAGCAGGAAGACGAGCCCGATCTGGGCGACGAAGTCGGTCACCTCGGAGGGCCGCACGACGATGAGCGCCTTGGGTTCGTGGGGGCCGAGCAGGAGCCCGGCGAGCACGTAGGCGGGGATCGCGGAAAGACCGACCCGGCTCGCCACCAGGCCGAGCCCTCCCAGGAGGGCGACGGTAATGGCAAGCTGGGCGAGGGTCATCGCGTCGGGCGGCTGATCGTAACCGGCGCTGTGCGGGACCTACCGGCGCGGCTGGTCGCGCACGTCGCCGCGACGCCCGCCGGGCGCGGCGGGCACGTACTCGACCGCCGCCTCGCGCCCGCGCGGCTGCGGGTACAGGTCGAGCAACTCCCTCTCCTCGTCGCCGATCCCGACCCGGACCGGCAGGCCGAGCAACTCGAGCTCCGCTGGCTGGAGCGGATGGTCGTGCGTCCAGGTGCCGGTTGCGAGCAGGCGCGCGACCTCCCGCGCCCGCTGAGGCGCAAGGCTCTGTTCAAGCATGCGTCCGACGAAGCTCTCGACCTGGACGATTGCCTTGCGCGACATGTCGGCCAGGATCAGCGTCTCGTCGTCGCGGTCGCCCGGCGCGTCGAGCGCTGCCAGAACCGACGCGGCCGGGTACTGGCCGAGCTGGGGATCGACCGGGCCGAGGACGGAGTGCGCGTCGAGCACGATCTCGTCCGCCGCAAGCGCGATCAGGGTCCCGCCGCTCATCGCGTAGTGCGGCACCACGGCCGTCACTTCGGCCGGGTGATCGGCGAGCGCCGAGGCGATTTGGGTTGCGGCCAGCACGAGGCCGCCCGGCGTATGGAGGACGATCTCGATCGGCCGATCGGACGGCGTCTCCCGGATCGCCCGCAGAATGCTCTGCGCGTCGTCGATGTCGATGTAGCGCGCGAGCGGGATCCCGAGCAGCGAAACGGTCTCCTGCCGGTGGATCAGCGTGATCACGGTCGCCTTGCGCTTGCGCGAGAGGACGGCGAGGCTCTGGCGCCGCCGCGCCGCCAGCACCTGGCGCTGCACGGCCGGCTGGAGCGAGGC
>DAINSJ010000341.1:0-1449 GCA_036741375.1 Candidatus Limnocylindrales bacterium | reverse complement strand
GGATCATGGATTACACGCAGCGACCGGACTACGCCCGCGTCGTCGACATCACGACTCGTGCGGCATTGCGCGAGATGATCGCGCCGGGAGTCGTCGCCGTCGCCACCCCGATCATCGTCGGCCTGCTCCTCGGCGCCGAAGCGGTGGCCGGCATGCTGATGGTCGGCACGATTGCCGGCGTCCTGCTCGCAACCGTCCTCAACAATAGCGGCGGGGCCTGGGACAACGCCAAGAAGTACATCGAATCGGGCAACCTCAAGGATGTCGCCGGAAATGTCCTCGGCAAGAAGACGCTGCCCCACGCGGCGGCGGTCGTCGGCGACACGGTCGGCGATCCGTTCAAGGACACCGCCGGGCCATCCCTCCATGTGCTCGTGAAGCTCCTTGCGACGATCACGCTCGTCCTGGCGCCCCTCTTCATTCGCTAGCCGCCGCGCCCGACGGACGGAATCCTCTAGGAGCCACCCGTGGAAGCGCTGATACACGCCGCGATCCTCGGGATCGTCCAGGGCCTGACCGAGTTCCTGCCGATTTCCTCGTCGGCGCACCTGATCCTCGTCCCGCGCCTGCTGGGTTGGAACGACCCGTTCATTGATTCGGCCGCGTTCGACGTGATGCTCCATATGGGCACCCTGGTCGCGTTGCTCGTCTACTTCTGGCGCGACCTCATCCAGCTCCTCGTGGCGTGGCTCGCCTCGATCCGGGACCGGCGCATCGGTGACGATCCCCAGCGGCGGCTCGCCTGGCTGCTCGTCGTCTCGGTCATCCCGGCGGCGATCCTCGGTGCCGCGTTCGAGAGCTTCTTCGACCAGACCTTCCGCGAGCACTACCAGTGGATCGCGCTCTTCGTGCTCGTCGGGGCGACCCTGCTGTGGCTCGGTGAGCGGCGCGGGACACGGAGCCGCGGCCTCGACGGGATGGTCCTGCGGGACGCGGTCACGATCGGCGCGGCCCAGGCGCTCGCGCTCTTCCCCGGGGCCTCGCGCTCCGGGATCACGATCGCCGCGGGTCTCCTGCTGGGGCTGAAGCGAGAGGCGGCCGCCCGATTCAGCTTTCTCATGGCCGTCCCGGTCATCGCCGGCGCTGGGATCTGGAAGGCACGAACCCTCGTCGGTGCCGACCTCGGCGGCGCACAGGTCAACGAGCTGATCGTCGGCATCGTGACCTCGGCGATGTTCGGGTTCGTCGCGATCGCCTTCCTGCTGCGGTTCCTCCGGACCAACCCCACGACGGTCTTCATCGCCTATCGAATCGTCCTTGCCGCCGTCATCGTGGTCGCCTGGCTGGGACTCTGGGATCGCTGACCGATACCCATGGAAGTCATGAAGCAGCTCCGCCAGCGAGCAATTCGTGACCTCGTCGAACAGCGACCGATCCGAACCCAGCAGGAGCTTGCCGCGGCGCTCCGGGAGCGCGGCTTCCGCGCCACCCAGGCGACGATCAGTCGCG
>DAINSJ010000340.1:0-1464 GCA_036741375.1 Candidatus Limnocylindrales bacterium | reverse complement strand
ATACCCGGCGATCAGTGAGTCGGGCCGGACAACGCGCCGCATCTCGGCCAGAGCCAGGCCGATATCGGGGACGAAGTTCAGCATCAGCCCGCCGACAATGACGTCGGCTGACGCGGTGGCCTCGGGCATCGCGTCCGCCGCGCCCTCGACGAACGACGCCCGAGGGTCGCGGATCGAGGTCCGCGCCGCGCTCAGGAATGCGGACGAGGGGTCGATGCCGACGACCGAGTCGGGATCCTCGAGATCGAGGATCGCCCGCGTCAGGACCCCCGTCCCGCAGCCGATGTCGACCCAGGCCGCGCCGCGCCCGACGTCGAGCCAGGGCAGGAACCGCTCGGCGACGCGTCGGCTCCAACGACCGACATACGCCTCGTACCCAGGCCCATCGCGCCAGTGGTCGACCCCCACGATCTGACCATCCTACGTCGCGCGTCCAGCCGTGGCCGAGCGTCTGCGATCAGGGCTCCCCCACCCCGTGGCGGTGCGTTCGCGACGCGCGCTCGAGCTCCTTCACGAGGTCCCCGCCCGCGATCGCGCGCTGGGTGCCGGCCTGGAGGTCCTTGAGCTGCAGCTGGCCCGCGTTGCCGCGACCGGGGTCTGAGCCGGCGTCCGCCGCCTCCCCCGCCTCGTCGCCGACGATCACGGCGAAATGCGCCCCTTCGCGGGCCGCAGCCTCGAGCTGCTTGCCGAGCTTCCGCTGGCTCAGCTCGGCCCGCGCCGCGATGCCGGCGGCGCGCAGCTCCGTGGCGATTCGAAGTCGCGCGGCGGTCGCCTCCGGCGCGATCCCGACCACGACCGCGACGGGTGCCGGCTCGGGCTCCGGCGCCACGCCTTCCGCGGCGCGCGCGAGGACGACCCGATCGATGCCGAGCGCAAACCCGATTCCCGGCGTCGACCGGCCGCCGAGGAGCTCGATGAGCCCGTCGTACCGCCCGCCGCCACCGAGCGCGTCCTGCTGACCTTCCGCCCCGGGGCGGAAGTACTCGAACGTCGTGCGCGTGTAGTAGTCGAGGCCGCGGACCACCTCCGGCGCGAGCTGGTAGGCCACGCCGAGGGTGTCGAGGTGCACCCGAACCGCGGCGAAGTGCTCGCCGCACGCGGCGCACAGGTGGTCCCAAAGGAGCGGGGCGCCGCGGTTCAGCTCGACCATTGCGGGGTCCTTCGAATCGAGGAGACGCATCGGATTCGTTTCGAGCCGGGCCCGTTCCGGTTCCGGGAGGACCGCGAGGTGCTCGCGGTAATACCCCGTCAGCGCCGCGACGTACGCCGGCCGGCAGGCGCCATCGCCGATCGAGTTCAGCTTCACCTGGACGGTCGGCAGGCCGACCTCGTGATAGAAATGGAGGCCCAGCTCGACGATCTCGGCGTCGACCGCCGGCCCTGGGTCCCCGATCGCCTCGATGTTCCACTGCCAGAACTGCCGGTACCGCCCAGCCTGCGGGCGGTCGTAGCGGAACATCGGCC
>DAINSJ010000339.1:0-1483 GCA_036741375.1 Candidatus Limnocylindrales bacterium | reverse complement strand
CTCCCTGGAATAGAGCCGTGCCTGACTGGCCCATCGGGGCGGCGCTCGGCGGCGGCTGGCCCACCGGGGCAGCGCTCCGAGGCGGCGCGCCCTGAGCACTGGGCGGCGGCCCGCCGGATCGCATCGTCGGACCGGCGACGCGCCGCCGGCTGAGCGAGAAGCGGTCGTCGGGTGGTCCACCTCGCGAGGGCGGCGCTGCGCCGTCGGCATTGATCAGGTCCATCACGTAGCGCCCGATCATCGGACCGTGCTTGAAGCCATGGCCTGACCCGCCGCCGACGAGCCAGACGTTGTCCCAGTCGGGATGGCGGTCGATGACGAAGTGCGTGTCAGGGGTGGATTCGTACTGGCACACGCGGGTCTCTGAAACTGGACGGCCGGCCATCGCCGGCATCCGCTCGGCAAGGAATGTCCGCGTCGCGGCGAGGGTCTCCCGATCGACGAAACGGTCCTCCCCGTCCGGATCGAACGCGCGGCCGTACCCGTCGGGGGCGGCCTTGAACCCTCGACCGTCCAGCGCCGGGATCCCGTACATCGCCCGATCGAAGTCGACCCAGGCCGGGAACCGGTCCGCGCCGAAGCGACGGTCGCCGGGCCCGGGGCCGAAATAGAAGACGTCCTGCTTCGTCAGGGCGATGAGGTCGCCCAGGAGCTCCGGGAAGAGCCGCGCCAGCCACGGCCCGGCCGCGAACACGAACGTCCCGCCGCTGATCGACTCGCCGGAGTCCGTTTCGATGGCTTCGAGGCGGCGACCCGAGCCCCGCGCCGGCCGCACTCGATCGACACGGAGCGTCCCGCCGCCCGCCTGGAACCGGGACGCCACCGCGCGGACCCCCTGGCGCGCCCGGAGCAAGCCGGCTTCCGGCTCGTACACGACGAAGTCGTCATCGTTCAGGGCGAGGCCCGGCCAGCGAATGACCGCTTCCGGCCCCGGGATCCGCTCCACGGGGATGCCGAGCTGCCGCAGGGTCGCCTCTGATTGCGTCTCGAAGCCGCCATCCGCGTGCGTGAACCAGGCGACGCCGCTCGGTTCGAAGATCGGGGCCCCGGCCGCTACACCGAGCTCGATCCACTCCTCCCGCGCGGCGCGGGCCCACTCGGCATAGAAGGCATCGGCCCCGTGGCTCGAGCGGATGATCCGGGTCTCATCGCCCGAGGTGGCACGTGGGTCGCCGGGGCCGAAAGCGTCGATCAGCGTCGTCGCTCGCCCGTCCACCAGCCCTCGAAGCGCGGTCCACGCCCCCATCACGCCCGCCCCGACGACGACCAGATCCGCGCTCACGACGAGGCCCCTTCTCCGACCGCTACGGGGTCAGCGTCAGGGTCGCGACCGCGGCCCGGGTGATCGCGTCTGCGTAGAACGGGAATTCCACCGTGTCGCCATTCACCCATCGCCCGATCATGTCGCCGTAGTGCCCGTCGAAGGGATTGCCGCTCTGGCCGGTCGTGATGACGATCCGGGCGCCGTTGAGGTCCGACATGT
>DAINSJ010000338.1:0-1501 GCA_036741375.1 Candidatus Limnocylindrales bacterium | reverse complement strand
GATCCGGACGGCTTCGCCGCCGTAGATTGGCAGCCAGTCGCTCCCGCCGATCGTGACCGTGCGGAGCCGCCGGGCCGGACCGTCCGGCGCGGCCGTGCGCGCCTTGATGACGGCGTCGCGCCCGAGGAATGCGCCCTTGGCGATGCGCACGAACGCGCCGAGGCCGGCCTCGTCGGGTGTCTCTCGGGTCGTCAGCTCGGCGCCGTAGTAGCGGTAGCCCTTCTCGAGGCGGAGCGACTCCAGCGCTCGATAGCCGACCACCTCGACGGGGTTCGACGTCGAACGACCGGCATCGAGGATCGCGTCCCAGACCGCGACGGCCGACTCCGGCGCGACCGTGAGCTCCCAGCCGAGCTCTCCGGCGTAGCTCAGGCGGGTGGCCAGCACGGCAGCCTCGGCGATCCGGATCGGCCGCGCCTGGCGGGCGGGGATGGCCGCGTCGCTCACATCCGACGTCCTCGCGGCCGCGAGGACGTCCCGCGCCGCAGGTCCCCAGAGCCCGATCACCGACCAGTCCTCGGTCGCGTCGCGGATCTGCACGTCGATCTCGCGCTCGGCCGATTTCGCGCCGACGTTTGCCCGCAGCCAGCCCTGGTCGGACGCGAGGTAGCCGGCGCCCGTCAGGACCCGGAATCGCTCCCGTTCGAGGCGGGTCACCGTGACGTCGGCGACGATCCCGCCGCGGGCGTCGAGACATTGCGTGTAGATCGACGAGCCCGGCGCCCGATCGACGTCGTTCGCACAGGTCCACTGGAGCAGATCAATGGCGCCGGGGCCATCGACCTCGATCTTGCCGAACGAGCTCAGGTCGATCATGCCGACGCGCTCCCGGACCGCCCGATGCTCGACCCCGACGCGCTCGAACCAGGCCGGCCGGCGCCAGCCCTCGCTGCGCGGACTCCGGCCCGCGCGCTCGGGCGGCGACCCGGGAACCGTGTAGTCGGCTCGCTCCCAGCCCGCCTTCGTGCCGAAGACCGCGCCGGCTTCGCGGAGCCGCGGATGGAGCGCCGACAGGCGTCGCGGCCTCGCCGCGGTATCCGTGTCGTACGGGAAACGGAGGCGGTAGTAGTCCGCGTAGGCGTCCCGTGCCAGGGCGGCCGAGAACAACGGATCGCGGTACGTGTCCGCGAAGCGCCACGCCCGGTACGGCGCGATGTCGACTCCCGGATCGCCGGCCGTGATCCAGCCGGCGATGGACCGCCCGATCCCGCCGCCGCCACCGAAGCCGTTCAGCGAGAGTCCCGCGGCGACCCAGAAGCCGCGGACACCCGGCATGGGTCCGAGCAACGGGTTCGCATCCGGCGTCATGGCATCCGGGTGGCAGACGAGGCGAATCACCTCGGCGTTGGCGAGGAACGGGAAGCGCCGAATCGCGCCATCCATGAGCGGGCCGAAGCGCTCCCAGTCGGGCGGCAGGGACGTCGCCGCGTGATCCCAGGGCACGCCATCCACCCACCGCGCCCGCGGCTCGGCCTCGTAGCCGCCAAACAGCATCCCGCCC
>DAINSJ010000337.1:0-1508 GCA_036741375.1 Candidatus Limnocylindrales bacterium | reverse complement strand
TCGCGCGCCTCGGGGCTCGTCGTGAAGTGGAGGTCCGCGAGCACGTCGGTGACGACACGGTTGATCTCCTCGGGCATCGAGCGGTCGAAGCTCCGCAGGCCCGCCTCGACGTGAGCGATGGGGATCCCGAGCTTGGCGGCCACGAGCGCCGCAGCCAGTGTCGAGTTCACGTCGCCGTAGGCGACGACGATCGCCGGCTGGAGCGAGGTGAACGCCGGCTCGAGCGCGGCCAGGAGGGCCGCCGTCTGTGTCGCGTGGCTCCCGGATCCCACGCCGAGGTTGAGGTCCGGGGCCGGGATCTCGAGCTCTTCGAAGAACACGTCGGACATCAGCGCGTCGTAGTGCTGGCCCGTGTGGACGATCGTCTGGCGGATTTCGCGCTCGCGAAGGGCGCGGACGACGGGGGCGGCCTTCACGAAGTTCGGCCGGGCGCCGACGATGTGAACGACGGGGCCTGGATGCGCGACCGAGCCTGGGCTCACCTCGGTGTTGGGGACGTCAGGCGGGGAGGCGCGGCGCGGGCGCGGTGCGCTCCTCGAGCCGCTCGGCGTCGGCGACGTAGACGAAGACGCGTGCGCAGCGCGGGCATGTCAGCTCGGGGTGGCGCGAGTAGTGCGGCGGCTCCGCCTCGGCGAGCGTCCCGTCGTTCGCGACGAGACGCATCCCGCACGAGCAGACCCAGCCGAGACGCCGAGCGGGATTGCCGGCCACGAGGGCGTGGCTCGGGACATCGTGGGTGACGATCGCACCGGCGCCGACCGTGGCGAACTCGCCGATCTCGGCCGGAGCGACGATCACGGCGCCGGCCCCGACCGTGCTGCCGTGCCGCAGCGTCACAGGGCCGGTGGGGGCGGACTCGGCGGCCTCGAGATCGGCCCGGGTTGTCACGGCGCGGGGGTAGCGGTCGTTCGCCAGGATGGCCCCGGCCCCGATCATGACGCCATCCTCAACGATTGTGCCGGCGTACAGGAGCGCCCGGTCCTGGACCCGGACCCGGTCGCCGATCACCACGCCGCTGTCGATGAGGACATCGCCGTCGATCACCGAGCCGCCGCCGACACGGGCCCCGGCCCGGATGCGCGTTCGAGCGTCGACGGACGTCTCCGGGCCGATCATCGCGTCGGCGTCGACCTCCGCGGATGGATGGATCACGAGCGCCCTGCGCGCCGGCCGACCCGCCTGATCAGGCCGGCGACGAGACCGGCGACGGCGCCGAACGCCAGTGCGCCGCGCCAGTCGAGGAGCACCTTGACGTCGCCCACGACTCGCCGGGCGAGGAGGATCCCGACGAACGTCGGGCCCCCGGTTGTCACGTCCGCGGCGACCACGCTCCGGACGACCGATTGCTCGATGCGAACCCTCTGGGCGAGCACTCCGCGAGCGAATCCCTGGCTGAGATTGACCTCCCGCGCCACGGCCCCCCCGATGGCGCCCCGCTCAACCGTGATGCGATCCGCCCGGGCGCCGCCGATGGCTCCCTGGTGGACCGAGATCTCGGTCGAATCGAC
>DAINSJ010000336.1:0-1524 GCA_036741375.1 Candidatus Limnocylindrales bacterium | reverse complement strand
ATCCAGGGTGGCGGCTACTCGATGGCCGAGATCGCGCTGCTCGAGGGTGTGCCGGTCGACGGCTTCCTCCAGGTCAGCGACGACGAGGCGATCTCGACTACCCGCCGTCTGGCCCGCGAAGAAGGAATCTTCGCCGGCTTTTCGTCAGGCGCCGTCGTCGCAGCCGCCCTGCAGCTCCTCGACGACGCGCATCGCGGAGGGTCGATCGCGGTCGTCCTTGCGGATTCGGGCCTGAAATACCTCAGCACCGACCTGTGGCCCGATCTCGCGTGAGCCGCTGAGCGGACCTCGGCCTCGAATCAAGCCGCGTCGACATTGACTATGACGAACTACATAGTTAGGCTGCGTCTCAACACTATGACGACCGTCATAGACGCGAGGAGAACCGCCGTGCCGATGATCGATGTGTATGCCGTCGAAGGGACGTTCAAGGACAGGAAGGCACTGGCGATCGATCTCGCGTCGGCCGTGATGCGCTGGGAGGGCGTCCCGCCGATCGCCCTGTTCAAGGAGAACACGGCGGCCTTTATCCACGACATGGCCGCGGATGCGATCTCGAATGTCGCCGGCGACAGCAACTACGTGCGCGTTCAGATCCTGACCCCGGTCGGCGTCCTGGATCGCGACAAGCAGCTCGGCGTGGTCAAGGAGCTGACCGACATCGTCGCCGCGGCGGCCGGCGACCCGACGTTCACCGACCGGACCTGGGTCCTGATCGTCGAGTCACCCGAAGGCGGCTGGGGCATCGATGGCCATGCGAACACCAACGCAGACATCACCCGGCTCGCCCGCAAGGCGCTCGCCGGCGGCTAGGTTTGTCACGATTCGCGCCGGCTACCGGGCCGCCAGGCTCTGGACCTGCTCGAGCAGCAATTCGGTCACGAGGTCGAACGGCTCGAGGCTCTGCTCCGCCCGGCTCAACGCCACCGCGCCCTCGCTCGACGCGATGAGCGTGGCCGCGAAGCGGTCCGCGACACGCGGCTGGAGGCCGCCCTGTTCGAGGAGCTCCGCTAGCCGTCGGCGCCACGATCGAAACACCTCGGCGGCATGGTCCCGGAGCGCCGGTGAATCGGCGGCGACCGTGACCGCGAGGATCGCGCAGCCGGCGTCGTAGTTCGAGCGAATGAGCACCTCGCGCCAGATGTGCAGGAACCAGGCGGCCATCTCCTCCGCGGGCACCCCAGCCTTCCGATCGAGGACGTCTATGGCGCGCTCGCCGGCGAGATCGAGCGCCGAGCCGACCAGCTCATCCTTGCCACCCGGAAAGTGGTGGTAGACGGATCCCCGCGGCGCCCCTGACCGTTCGAGCACCTCCGAGAACGACGTCGCCTGGAGGCCACGCCGGGCCAGGAGCTCGACGGCGCTCTCCACCATCCGTGCTCGTACGTCCCGCGCCATCCGACCCTCCCTGACTATGGCGATCAGCATAGTCGCTCGCGAAAAACGCTTGAACGACCGAACATTCGCCCGCAACGAATCATTTGGGCCCGCTGCGGGCATCTATGGGGCATGGAAGCCTTGATG
>DAINSJ010000335.1:0-1528 GCA_036741375.1 Candidatus Limnocylindrales bacterium | reverse complement strand
GTCTTCGGCCGGCGCTGGAGCAGGCACTGGGTCGCGAGGACCATCTCCACCTCGGAGGTCCCGATCCCAAACGCCAGCGCCCCGAATGCGCCGTGGGTGCTCGTGTGGGAATCGCCGCAGACGATCGTCATCCCGGGCTGCGTGAGCCCGAGCTGCGGCCCGATCACGTGGACGATCCCCTGCGACGGCGAGCCGACACCGTGCAGCGGGATGCCGAACTCGCGGCAGTTCGTCTCGAGCTGGGCGACCTGGGCCGCGGCGAGCTCGTCGAGGATCGGCAGGTTGCGAGGCGTGGTGGGAACCGAGTGGTCGGCGGTCGCGACGGTCCGCTCCGGATGGCGAACCGTGAGCCCGCGTCGTCGCAGGCCCGTGAACGCCTGGGGGCTCGTGACCTCGTGGACGAGATGCAGATCGACCGCCAGCACGGCCGGCGCGCCCGGATCCTCCGCGACGACGTGGCCGTCCCAGATCTTGTCGACGAGCGTGCGCGGTTGAAGTGGACTTGGGGTCGTCATGGGGACGGGAGGCTAGCACAGGCACGAATCCCGGCTGAAATGCGAGTGGAGCCACACCGGACCATCGGTGGCGTTGCGTAATACCTGCAACTGCCCCTAGACTGCGCGAACCGTGACTCGCTCGACCGATCTGGACCGCCGCCGCGTTGCCATCGCTGTGACAAGCGACGGGCGACGCGTGCAGGTTCCGCTCGATCCCATCGAGGTCACCCCCCTCTCCCTTATTCGCGCGCTCCTGGTCGGCATTGAGAGCCTTGTAGAGCTCCTCATTACCGGCAGCCGGCGGGCGAACGGAGGGACACGGAGGGACGAGCGCCGCTAGGGCGTGAACCACCGAAGACCAACGGGACCCTTGCCGGAAGGCGAGGGTCTTTTGTTTTTGTGAGGGAGGACCGGGACATGTCGATCACGAAGGGGGCCTCGCCGAAACCGCCGGCGGGCGCGCCGGATCAGTCCGGCGCCGCCGCGCCAACCGCTGCAGCACCCGACGCCGCACCCGTCCGACGCAGCCATGAGCCCGCGGCTGGGACCGCCCACGCCGAGTCCGTCGAGCGCGCCCAGCGCGAGATGCTCCACGAAGGCCCGTCGAGCTCGGCCGTCCGGACATCGACCGCCAAGGACCGGGCCGGGCGAGGCGCTCGCCCCCGGATCGGCGCCGACGTCGTCTGCGAGGCGATCCTCCGGCAGGGCGTCGACGTCGTATTCAGCTATCCCGGCGGCGTGATCCTGCCGCTTTACGACATCCTCGGCGACTACCCCGAGCTGCGACACATCCTCGTCCGCCACGAGCAGGGTGGCGCCCATGCGGCCGACGGCTATGCCCGGGCGACCGGCAGAGTTGGCGTCTGCGTCGGCACATCGGGCCCCGGAGCAACGAACCTCGTGACCGGCATCGCCACCGCCCAGCTGGACTCGATCCCGCTGGTCGCGATCACCGGCAACGTGCCGTCCGCGCTCATCGGCAAGGACGCCTTCCAGGAGATCGACATCAACGGCATCACCCTGCCGATGAC
>DAINSJ010000334.1:0-1529 GCA_036741375.1 Candidatus Limnocylindrales bacterium | reverse complement strand
TGGCTGAAGCCGAGCCCATCCGCGAAGCGACCGAGGATTCCCGGCGCCCACCAGTTCCAGCGGCCGAGTAGCCGCATCGTGGCCGGCACGAGCAGCACCCGGATGATCGTCGCATCGAGTGCGACCGCGATGGCCATGCCGACCCCCACGCTCTTGATCGTGACGACGTCCGCCAGAGCGAACGCCGAGAAGACAGTGACCATGATGAGCGCGGCCCCGGTGATCACGCCCGCCGTTCGACCGAGCCCCTCAGCGACGGCGGCCGCGTTGTCACCGGTCCGCCGGTATGCCTCCTGGATGCGCGACAGGAGCAGCACCTCGTAGTCCATCGACAGGCCGATCAGCACCGCGAACATGATGATCGGGTTGCCGGCGACCGTGTACCCGATCGGCTGGAAGTTGAGGATCTCGTGGAGGTTGCCCTCCTGGAAGATCCAGACGAGGGCACCGAAGCTCGCGGACAGCGACAGCAGCGTCATGACGACGGCCTTGATCGGGATGGCGATCGAGCCGAACAGCAGGAACAGGATCAGGGCCGAGGCGAGAAGGACCGTTCCGACCGCCCACGGCATTCGATCGCTCTGGGAATTCAGGAAGTCCTGGGCGAGCGCGGCCGTGCCGCCCACCTGGATGCTCGAGACGCCACTCGGTGCCACGAGCGCTCGTATCCGCGCCACGACGGCCGTGCCGGTCGGGGTTGCGGGTGAGGCCGGGCTGATTGCATCGAGACGGACCGTGTCACCGCGAAGGTAGGTGTCACGGAGCTGGGCGAGGCCGGTCGCGATCGCCGGCGGGAGCGAGGCGGCCGGCGCCGCATAGAGCTGCGCGAGCGCCTCGGCGCCCAGGGGCGCACCGGTCACGGGATCGGTGAGCCCGAACGGTCCTTCGACTTTCGTCACGCCTTCGACGGCCTGCAGCTTCGCCGTCAGGTCGAGGACCGCCGCGATGGCCGGGGCGCTCGTCGCCGAGCCGGTGGTCCGGACGAGGATCGTGATCGGCGTCGTCTCGCCGGGCGTGAAGTCGTTGACGAGCGCCACCCAGGCGTCGCGGCTCGGCACGCCGGCTGGGTAGATCGAGGCATCGGGAACGCCCTGGATCAGTCGCAGGAACGGCGAGCCCGTCACGAGGAGGAGCGCCAGCACGGGGACGAGAACGGCAAACGGCCGCCGCATGACGGCGTGCGCGACCTGCTCCCAGCGCGATCGGCGGACGGTCGAGTCGTCGCCCCGAAGGCCGAGGCGCCGCAGGAGTCCCCTGACGGAAAGCGCATTGACGCGTGCGCCGAGCATGCCGAGCACGGCCGGCAGGAAGGTCAGGGCAAACCCGACGGAGCTGACTGCGACGATCGCGCCGCCGAGCCCGATCGATGTGAGAGCGGTGGCCTTGAACCACAGGAGCCCGGACAGTCCGATCGCGACCGCGATACCGGAGAAGAGGACCGCCTTGCCCGCCGTGGCAACGGACCGTTCGACCGCCTGCTCGACCGTCCGTCCGCGCGCGAGCTCCTCGCGGAACCGGCTCGTGATGAA
>DAINSJ010000333.1:0-1530 GCA_036741375.1 Candidatus Limnocylindrales bacterium | reverse complement strand
TATTCCGCTGTGAATGACGAAGCCTCTCCGACTCCGGCTGGCGGAAGATCAAGGGCCGGTAGCCCGCGCGTCAGCCAGCTCGCCTCGAACGCCAGGGCGGCGCGTCAGAGGTTCGGCAGAACCTGCGGCTCGCGCCGCGCACCTCGGCCGCGCTCCGAGTCCGGGCGGTCAAGGGCCGGCGACCCGTCGGCAACGGCGCGCTCCTGTCGGAGCCAGCGTCCGGCCGGCGTCGACGCGCCGGCGGCGACGAGCGGCAGGATCCCGACGAGGATCGTCGGCGAGTTCAGCCACACGATCGGCATCCCGAGCGTGACCGCGATGGGGATCGTCCAGGTTCGATTCGTGGCGGCGCCCCAGGCAACGATCGCCAACGCGATCGGCAGCCGGATCGCCAGCGCGATCGGGACGAACAGGAGGCCGTCATTGATGTTGGGGAATTCCGATCTGCCGAGCAGGGCGAACCAGCCGACCCACGCCTGGGGATCGAAGCGCACCGACACGGCGACGATCGCCACGGTCGCGGTGAGCGAGATCGCGAGCGACCGCCACTCGCGGCGGACGAGGAACCAGACGATTCCGACGCCCGGCGTTACCTTCGTGAGGAGCGGCAGGGCCCACGCCACCGGATAGCGCATGCCGACGATGACGACGGCTGCGAAGATCAGGTCAAGCTGCCCCTGGACGATCGTGATCAGGACAGCCGGGAGGGCGAAGAAGACGATCGCGTGCCGGCCCGTCATCCAATACAGGAGGGCGGCCCCGATCGCGGTCCAGATCGCCGCGAACACGGGGAGTGGCAGGAGCGTCAGCGGGGCGATCAGCTGGGCAAAGGCCGGGGAGTAGAGGTAGGCCCCGGCGGGGCCTGCGTGCTGCGTCGAGAAATCGATCCCGAACCGCGTCGCCCAGTACGTGCGCAGGTCGAACACGGCTGCGTTCCACGGGTACACGTTGAGGAGCCGGAGCGCCACGAGGGCGCCGACGACCACCACGAACGCGCCGGTCGCGAAGTCGCGACGGCGCGCACGTTCCCGCCAACCGGCAAACCGGTCGACGAGCGCGGGCGCACGCAACGGCATCGTGCTTATGACCTTCCTCCACGCGTCAGGTGAATTCCGGGAAATCGTGCCATGGCCGCCGCAATCGGCGGTATCCACCGCCATTGACGCACGACCTGGCGCAACGTTACAGGACCGCACCTAATCGGCCCGCTTCGTGCACGAACCGGCCCTCGCCGCACCCGCCGTACCATGGCGGCTGTGGCCCACCCCCTCGTCGACCAGCTTCGATTCACCAGATCCGAATGGCTTCGCGGGCTCCGCGGCGTCCCCGAGGCAGACGCGATTCGACGGCTGAAGCCGATGAACGCGATCGGCTGGATCGTCGGCCACATGGCCTGGCAGGAACAGCGCTACTGGCTGACCCGCCTGTCCGGCTCGACGCCGGTGCCGGTCCTGAATCAGCTCGTCGCGAACGGTGGGCCGGCGACCACGCCGCCGCTCGCAGAGATGCTCGAGGCCTGGCGCACGGTGA
>DAINSJ010000332.1:0-1565 GCA_036741375.1 Candidatus Limnocylindrales bacterium | reverse complement strand
CTGAGGGCCTGTAGCCGAAATCGTGGACGGCGAAGCAAGATCCTTTGCCGCAAGGTCTCACCCGGGGGGAGCACCCAGGTGGTCCGCCGGCCCCCGCGTTGGACACGAGTGACCCAGCTATCGTGAGCGCTTCTGGCGGGCGCTCGGAGAGCCGACTGGGAGCGCGAAACGCCGATGGCAATGGAGGGAGAGGCACAGAATGGTCGATCGCCTCGGCACCGCGTTCGTCCTTCGGCCGGGTGAAGGACGGTCCATCGACCTCGGCAACTTCGAGATGTCGCTAAAGGCGGCCGGCGAGGAAACCGGTGGAGCCTTCGCGCTGCTCGAGGCTGCCGAACCACCCAACTTCGGGCCTCCAATGCACATTCACAACAACGCCGCGGAGGCCTTCTACGTGCTCGAGGGCGAGTACCACATATTTCTGAACGAACGGGAGTATGCCTGCCCGGCGGGTTCGTTCATCTTCATCCCGGCAGGGATCCGGCACGGCTTTCGTGTGGGCACCGCGCCAAGCCGAAAGCTCGTCCTGTTCTCCCCGGCGGCAATGGTCGGCTACTTCGATCAGCTGAGTGCAGCGATCAAGGGCGGCGATGCCGACCCGAAGCGGCTCGACGAGATCGCCCGACGGCACGGCATGGAGGTAATCGGTCCGGTTCCCGAGGGCTATCTCTAGTCCGGGGCATTTGAGGGCCGAAGCGTCAACACCCAGTCAGGGCAACGCCCGCCAGGCGAGGTAGCCGACCGAGGCCACCTCGAGCCAGGCGCGGGCGCTCGCCTCGGTCCCCTCGTAGCAGCGGCTCAGACGACGCCAGCGGCCGAGCTGGGCGATCGTGTGCTCGACCTTGTAGAGCGGCCAGATCGGGGTGAAGCCGGATCGACCCGGTGGCGGCGCCTTGATGTCGAGCGCGACGTGCTTGCGTTCGGCGAGCCGGGCGAGGCCGCGGTAGGCGCGGTCGCCGACGAACGCGCACAGTCGGGCGAGGTCCGGCAGGCGATCGCGCAGGAGCTCGCGGGCGGCCACGACATCGTGCGGCCGGGCCGAGCACGCCCCGGCGGCGACGGGCAGCCCGAGGATCTCGACGAGGAGCGTCCGCTTCGTGCCGATCGTCCGGCCACCTCGGCCGCCGGCCTCGTGGAACGTCGGCCCATAGCGGCCGCCCCGGACAGTCTGGGCGTCGACCATGACCATGGACGGACCTGGCTCGCGATCGTGGAGCAGCCGGACGATCGCCGCGAGACGGGTCATCGCCGCGGCGCACACGCCGTTCGTCCGCCAGCGCCGCCACTGCGCCCAGACCGCCGTCCAGGCCCCGTAGGGCTCGGGCAGGTAGCGCCACTGGCAGCCGGTCCGGGCGAGGAAGAGCATCGCGTCGACCATCTGGCGGCGCGGGATCACCGCCGGCGCACCCCGGCGGCCGGGCGGCTCGAACAGGTCGGCGACCAGTTCCCACTGCTCGTCGGAAAGCGCGATCGCAAAGCTCATGCCGGCAGCTTGCCGGCCGGCCATGTCACCTTATATGGCACGATCCCGCTGGTCCGATCGGAATCTTTCGGCCACAGGCCCT
>DAINSJ010000331.1:0-1567 GCA_036741375.1 Candidatus Limnocylindrales bacterium | reverse complement strand
ACGCTCGCGACCATCGGCAGCCTCGAACATTTCCGCGGACACCTGTACAACTGGTACGACACGCGCGACCTGCACCAGCTCGAGCCGGCGTACGTGTCGTCGGTCGATAGTGGCAATCTCGCCGGCCACCTCCTCGCGCTGTCCAACGCCTGCCGCCAGATGATCGACCAGCCGCTTCCCGTTGCGGCCGCGCTCGCCGGGATCGGTGACGCGATCGCGTTGACCCGCGAGGCTGCCGCCGCGATTCGCAATGACCGGAGAAGCCAGACGCTCACCCGGCGGCAGCTCGACGAAGCCCTCGAGCTGCCCGCAGGGGCCAGCGCCGTCGTCCCCGCGACGCCCGAGGCCTGGGTGGCCCGCCTGGGCGAGCTCTCCGCGCGCGCCCGGACGCTGTCGGACGTTGCCGCTGCCCTCACCGCAGAGCGTGGAGAAGGTGCGGAGGGCGAGCTGGTGACCTGGGCCGAGGCGGCTCGCCTCGCCGTGAGCAGCCATGTTCGAGACCTCGCGCTGCTCCAACCCCCTCCGCAGATGATCGCCTTCCCGACGATCGCCGAGCTGTCCGATCCGCCGGTCCGCGAAACCGGCGACGGATCCACGGCCGCGGCGATGCTCGTTCGACGACTCCAGGCGATCGCCGACCAGGCCCAGCACCTCTTCCAGGAGACTGACTTCAGCTTGCTGTTCGACCCGACCCGCAAGCTCTTCTCGATCGGGTTCCGGGTCCTGGACGGCACGTTGGATCCGAGCTACTACGACCTCCTCGCCTCCGAGGCCCGCCTCGCCAGCTTTCTCGCGATCGCCAAGGGGGATGTCGCCCCGGAGCATTGGTTCCGGCTCGGCCGCGCGCTGACACCCGTCGGTCGTGGGTCCGCCCTGATCTCGTGGTCCGGGTCCATGTTCGAGTACCTGATGCCCGCCCTCGTGATGCGCGCTCCTGCCCGCAGCCTGCTCGACCAGACGTACCAGCTGGTCGTGGCCCGCCAGATGAGCTACGCCGCGGAGCTCGGCGTGCCCTGGGGCATCTCTGAGTCGGCATTCAACGCGCGTGACCTCGCGCAGACGTACCAGTACTCGAGCTTCGGCGTGCCCGGCCTGGGCCTGAAACGGGGCCTGAGCGAGGATGTCGTGGTGGCCCCGTACGCGACCGCCCTCGCGGCGATGATCCAGCCCGAGGCCGCGGTCCGGAACTTCGCCCGGTTGAGCAATGCCGGAGCGGACGGGCGGTACGGCTTTCGGGAGGCGCTCGACTACACGGCGCGCCGGCTCCCCGAAGGGGCGTCGGTCGCGATCGTGAAGAGCTACATGGCCCATCACCAGGGGATGGCGCTGGTGGCCCTCGGCAACGTCCTCAATGACCGCGCGATGGTGGAGCGCTTCCATGCCGACCCGATCGTCGAGGCAACGGAGCTGCTGCTCCAGGAGCGGATGCCGCGCGACGTGCTCGTGGCCCGGCCACGTGCCGAAGAGGTGAAGAGCGCCGCCGACGTGCGCGATCTCGTGCCGCCGGTCCTGCGTCGTTTCACCTCGCCCCACGACGCGATCCCGCGGACGCACCTGCTGTCGAACG
>DAINSJ010000330.1:0-1571 GCA_036741375.1 Candidatus Limnocylindrales bacterium | reverse complement strand
CCGGCGTCGCTCTCGAGCGTGACCTTGAGCCGGCCCGCGAGGAGGTAGATCCACTCGTCCTTCGTCTCGTGATACTGGAATGACAGCCGCTTGCCGGCCTCAAGGACGAGGATCTTGCCGACGTAGCGGTCCGTCCAGGCCCAGATCTCCTCGTGGCCCCATGGCTTGTCGACGTGGCGCGGCAGTGCTGTCCCGTCAGGCCCGCGATCTACCGGCCGGTCAGGCGCGCTAGCCACCCGGCCGGCCTCAGCCGCGCACGAGCCGCTCGCCGGCGGCGATGAGGGCGTCGCGCCCGTCGGGCGTCGTGGCTTCCGTGTAGACCCGGACGAGCGGCTCGGTTCCGGATGTCCGGATGAGCATCCACGACCCGTCGGCGAGGTAGAACTTGTAGCCGTCGTTCGTCTCGAGGCGGACCGTTCGCTCGATCGGCTGGCCACCGAGCTCTGACGGCGGTGAGTCGGCCAGGCCCTCGATGAGCCGTTGCTTGACCCCGGCGTAGAGCGGCTTCTCGACGTGGACGTCGACGCGTCGATACAACGACGGCCCGGCGAGCTCGTGAAACTTCGCGACGATCTTCGACACTGGCCAGACGCCGCGCGCCTTCTCCCGGAGGAAGAGGTCGAGCAGGAGGAGGTCGGCGTAGACCCCGTCGCGCTCGGGCAGGTGCATCCCGAATCCGTAGCCGCCGGATTCCTCGGCACCCATCATGGCGCCGGTCTCGATCATCTTCGGGCCGATGTACTTGAAGCCGACCGAGGTCTCGTGGACGTCGATGCCGTAGATCTTCCCGAGTCGCCCGGCCATCGAGGTGTTGTTGACCGAGACCACGACGGGCTGGCGCAGCCCTCGGTGCTCGGCGAGGTAGTACATCAACAGGCCCGTGACCTCGAGCTGGTGGATGAACGTGCCTTGCTCGTCGGCCGCTCCCGCGCGATCCGCGTCGCCGTCGAGGAGCAGCCCGAGGTCGTGGTGGCCGCTCACGATGTCCGCCAGGGCCATGTCGATGTTCGGCCGGATCGGCTCGGGATTCACGCCGCCGAAGTACGGGTTGCGCTCCTGGTGGATCTCGGTGACTCGGATCCGGGCCCCGTCGCCGCCGAGCAGGCGGCTGATCCAGCCCGCGCCCGCGCCCCACATCGGCTCGACGAGGACGTCGACGTCGGCTGCCCGCAGCGCGTCGAGGTCCACGGTGCGGCGGAGGTACTTCTCGTAGCCCTCGAAGGGGTCGTAGCGCTCGACGAGGCCGGCCGCCTCGGCGTCGGCGAACGGCCGCCGCTCGATCGGGGCGCCCTCGGCGATCGCCTGCTCGATGACCTTGAGCATGTCCGGGCCACCCGCCGACCCGGTCGGCGCCTTGACCTTGAAGCCGTTGTCGGTCCAGGGGTTGTGGCTGGCGGTGATGACGATCCCGGCCGCCGCGCTTCGCTCGACGACCTCGTACGAGCTCATCTGCGTCGGGACCGCGTGCGCCGCGTAGGCCACCGGGATGTCGTGGGCCACGAGGACCTCGGCGGCAGCGATCGCGAAGTGCTCCGAGGCGAAGCGCCGGTCGTAGGCGATCACGACGCCCT
>DAINSJ010000329.1:0-1582 GCA_036741375.1 Candidatus Limnocylindrales bacterium | reverse complement strand
CCGAAGGTCTTCGCCCAGCCGGCCTGGCGCCGCAGCTCCTCGAGGCGCTCGGGCGTAGAGGCCAGCCGCAGCGAGCCGACCTCATGCCAGGAGACATCGACCCCGGTCTCGGCCGCGAGGCGCCGGTAGAGCGCGGCGCCGTACATCATCATCCGGGTCAGGGTCGTCGTGGACCGCAGCTGGCCGACGAGACCGGCGGAGTGGAACGTTGATCCGGACGTCAGCTCGGCTCGATCGACGAGGACGACGTCCTTCCAGCCAAGCTCGGTCAGGTGGTAGGCGATCGAGGTGCCCCCGACACCACCCCCGATCACGACGGCCCGCGCGTGCTCGACCACCAGCCCTCCAAGGTTGTCGATCTCCCTATCCGGCAGGGTATCCGGCGCGTCCGGCCTGCGGGCCACGGATAGGCAGCGCGCGGGCCACGGACCGGCGGCGCGCCTCCGGCGGGCAGTACCCTCGGCCCGTGGCGACGATCGAGGAAGTCGTGGCGCGCGTCCCCGGCTGGGCCGGTCGATCGATCGAGATCGAGCGGATCCCGGCGGGATTGACGAACGCGAACTACCGGGTCGCGGTGGGCGGCACGCCGTACTTCGTCCGGATCCCCGGCCCAGGGACGGAGCTCCTCGCGATCGACCGGGCGAACGAGCTGCACAACACGCGGGCGGCGGCCGGGGCGGGTGTCGGCCCCGCGGTCGTCCACCACGACCCGGCCTCGGGCGCGATGGTCCTCGAGTGGCTCACGGCGCGAACGATGTCGAACCACGCGCTCGCGGCGGCCGGCATGCCGGGCCGGATCGCCACGACCCTTCGGCGGCTCCACGCCGGTTCCCGCTTCCGGGATGACTTCGACATGTTCCGCCTCACGGAGCGCTACCTGCGCCTCGCGAACGAGCGGGCGATCGCCATCCCCGATGGGTACCGCGAGCGCCTGGGCCAGGTCGGAGCGATCGAGGCGGCGCTCCAGGCGCAGGCGATCCGAACAGTCCCCTGCCACAACGACCTGCTGGCCGAGAACTATCTCGACGACGGCGAGCAGCTCTGGATCGTCGACTACGAGTACAGCGGCAACAACGACCCGACCTTCGAGCTCGGCAACACCGCCCAGGAGCTGGGCCTCGACGAGGCCCGGCAGGTGGAGCTGTGCGCCGGGTATTTCGGTGAGGCCACGCCGGCGCTCCTCGCGCGGATGCGGCTCCAGATGATCATGTCCGACGTCGGCTGGACGCTGTGGGCCGCGATCCAGGCCCGGATCTCCGACATCGACTACGACTTCTGGGGCTGGGCGACCGATCGATGGACGCGGGCATCGGCAATGCTCGACGGCCCAGATTTCGAGGGCTGGCTTCGCGAGGCCGCGGCGGGCTGACGGCGGCGCTCATCGCGAGAGGCGGCGGGCGGAGGTCTTCAGTCAGTCCCGCATGCGATCCCCGGATGGGTCGTACAGAACATCCGCGGCGACCTCGCCGGCGACGCGGTCGTCGAAGACATCCACGGTGATTGGCGTCCCCTCCGCGACCGTCGAATCCAGGTAGACCGTTCCGATCGTGCGGCCGACCGTGTAGCCGAAGGCGGCGCTCCG
>DAINSJ010000328.1:0-1583 GCA_036741375.1 Candidatus Limnocylindrales bacterium | reverse complement strand
GCGACGTCGTGACCAGCCTCCCGCCGAAGACGCTCATCTCGACCGATTCGCCGTTCTCCCATTTCGCCGCTGTCGCGTTGACGAGCACGCCACCGTCCAGGAGCGCCATGAGCGTGCCGGCCACGTCGCGCCCGTCGGGGCCGGCGCCCGTGAGGATCAGCGTGGGACCCTTTGCGTCGATCACCTCGGCGGACCGTTGGGCCGCGATGGCCGCCCAGGCGTGATCCGCCGCGAGGGCGTCCGTGACGGCAACCACGCGCGGCAGGTAGGTCGCGAGCTCGGTCGCTGCGGCCGAGGGAGCGGCACCGACGACGATGCCCGCCGCCTCGACGGATGCCGCCTTCGACAGCGTCCGTGCCAGGGTCGCCACCTCGGCGCCGATCCTCGCGAGGGAACCGTCGGCGTTCGTCTCGGCGACGACCCAAATCGTGCCCGAAGTGCCGGCCATCAGATCAGCCGCCGTTCGGCAAGCAGGTCGACGATCGCCGTCGCGCCCTCGTCGGCTGAGCCACGGACCACCACCGCGTCGCCTCGCGCCGGCGGGGTGCGCTTCTCGGCGACCCCGGTCCGCGACCCGGCGGTCCCGACCGATTCCGACGCCAGCCCCAGGTCCGCCAAGGATCGGGTCGCGATCTCCTTCGAGCGGGCGCCCATGATCCCCTTGAGGGACGGATAGCGCGGCTCACCGAGGAGCTGGGTTCCGACGATGACGGCCGGCATCGGGGCCTCGAGCACGTCGAACCCCGTCCCACTGATCCGCCGAACCCGCACGGTCCCGGCGTCGATATCCGGCTCGATGCGAGCCGCCGAGGACAGGTACGGAAGCTTCAGGAGGGTGGCGATCCCCGCCCCGACCACGCCCGCGGTGCCATCGGACGTGTCGAAGCCCGCGAGGACGAGGTCGTACTCCATCTCGCCCAGCGCTGCGGCGAGGACGCGCGCCGTTGCCCAGGCGTCGGAGCCGGCCAATGCCGGATCGGTGACGTGCACGCCTCGGGTGGCGCCCATCGCGAGGCCCTTCCGCATCGTCTCGGGAGCCGTCGTAGGGGCCATCGTCAGCAGGATGACCTCGCCGCCGTGAGCTTCGACGAGCTTCAGCGCGGCCTCGAGCACGTACTCGTCGTTGCCATTGATGACCGCCGGCGACGCCGCCCGATCGAGCCGGTTGTCGGGGCCGAGGCGCTCAGCAGCGGCCGCGGGATCCGGTACCGGCTTGGTCAGGACGACGATGCGCACGTCGGATGCCTCGGGCGTGAAGGGTGGGCCTCGAATGATACGAGACCGCTCTACATCTAGAGCACATCCGCGCCGGACGCTCGGTCGCTCGCCCACCAGCTCAGCTGAACGGCCGCACCCCCGGCGCGATGGTGGAACTCCAGGACGATGTCGTGGACGCCCGCGGTCAGGGCTCTCGACAGGAGCGTCTCGGACATCGCGGGCCGCGTCGTCCAGCTGTCGAAGACCTTGTCGCCATCGATGATCAGCCGAACACCGTCGGTGGTCGTGATGTCGAAGTCGTACGCCGCGCCGGTCGGGAACGTGAACGTGCCGTGCCAGCGCGCGACGAGATCCGGGACCCCGGT
>DAINSJ010000327.1:0-1597 GCA_036741375.1 Candidatus Limnocylindrales bacterium | reverse complement strand
GGCGCATCCGGTGGGTCATTGCCGATTTGATCGTCATCGTCTCGTCCTTTCCTCGTGCCCCCGTCCTGATCGGTGGCGTGGGAGGAGCGTCGCCTGTGACCCTGATCAGGTTCTTACCGCGGGCTTAAGGCCCCGGTACCTTGGAACCGACGCCGGGAGGTGGGGTCGATGGACATGCTCGATTTCCGGGTTCTCGGCCCGGTTCGGGTCATTCGTGACGGCGCGGAAGTCGCGCTCGGCGGGTTCAAACGACGAAGTCTTCTCGCGCTCCTGCTCGCCTCCGGGGGCCGCGTGGTCTCGACGCCCTCGATCGTCGACGCCCTCTGGGAAGACGAGCCGCCGCAGAGCGTCGTCTCCTCCATCCAGGTGTCGGTCTCAGTCCTCCGCGCCGCCTTCGGCGAGCGCAACCATGCCGGTCTACTCCAGACCGTGCCACCTGGTTACCGGCTGGTCCTCGCCCCGGGCCAGAGCGACCTCGACCGGTTCCGCCGGGAGTGCGCCGCGGGCCGCCGGGAAGAGGCGGCTGGCCGGGCCGCGACCGCTGCCGGGCACTACCGCCGCGCGCTCGGCGAGTGGTCCGGACGCGCGTTCGAGGACCTGGCTGGGCTACGGTTCGCCGACGAGCTCGCGACCCAGCTGGAAGAGGAGCGGCTTGCGACGCTCGACGCGCGGATCCGCGCCGATCTCGGCCAAGGCGCACACCACGATCTCGTGGCCGAACTCGCCGGCCTCGTCGACGCCTACCCGCTGCGCGAGTCATTCTGGCGGTACCTTCTTCTCGCGCTGTACCGCTGCGATCGCCAGGCCGACGCACTCGCCACGTACCGCCGCCTTCGGGCCCACCTCCATGACGAGCTGGGCGTCGAACCCAGCGCGCAGGTGCGCCAACTCGAGCGGCAGATCCTTGCTCAGGACCCGGCGCTCGACCTCCCGGCAGCCGGCACGGCAGGCCAGGCGGCCACCGAACGCGGGGACTTCGGCCTGGCACCCGCGGTTCTCGAGTTCGCCGACGGCGTACGCAAGCCGGTGCCGCCGACCGGCCTGCGCATCGGCCGGGACGTGAGCAACGACGTCGTGATCGACGACACCATGGTCAGCCGCAGGCATGCCGTCGTGGCGCCGACCGCAGCTGGGTACGCGTTCGTCGACCTCCACTCGACGAACGGCAGCCGGATCGCCGGACAACTCGTCGTAGGCGAGCAGATGCTGGCACACGGCGTCGAGATCTCCATCGGCTCGGCGAGGCTACGGTTCCTGATGACGCAGGGGGCGCCATGACAAGCGTTGGCTACCAGGTCGTCGGGCGAGTAGCCACCGCGGGCGGCGCCGCGGTGTGGCAGGCGCGGGACGTGTACGGCGTCGTCGAGGACGGCGAGCGGGCCAGCCGCTTGTAGTCGACCGCCGACATGGGCGTGGTCTAGGGTCGCGCCCAGTCACCGACATCGGAGGGGTCCGGCATGCAGACAATCGCGGGGTACACGCTGCTCGGGCGGTTGGGGTCGGGGACGTCGGGCACGGTGTGGAAGGCCCACGATGACGCGCTGGACCGGGTCGTGGCGATCAAGGCGCTGGATGCGCCGAGCGCGCAGTCGCGGGC
>DAINSJ010000326.1:0-1600 GCA_036741375.1 Candidatus Limnocylindrales bacterium | reverse complement strand
GGCGCGCCGTTCACGAGGAACCGGAAGCCGCTCATGCCGCCGCCACCCGCTCACGACCCGCGAGCGCTGCGAGGATCCGTTCCGGTGTCGCCGGAAGCTCGGTGATCCAGACCCCGACGGCGTCGTGGATCGCCGCGACCACGGCCGGCGCCCCGACGTCCATCGGCAGCTCGCCGACGCCCTTCGCGCCGTGGGGGGCGCCGCTGAACGGCGCCTCGACGAGGATCGTCCGAATCCGCGGCGCGTCGAGCGACGTGGGGATCAGGTAGGTCGCGAGCCGGTCGTTGAGGTACCGGCCGCCATCGAGCTTGATCTCCTCGATCGTGGCGTAGCCGACCGCCTGGAGCGTCCCACCCTCGACCTGGCCCTCGCACAGCACGCGATGGATGACCTTCCCGACGTCGTCCACGGCGAGAACGTCGCGGACGATGACCTCGGCGGTATCGAGGTCGACCTCGACCGTGGCGACCGCGGCCGCCCAGCCGAACGCGGGGTAGGCGTCGCCGCGGTACGTCGCGTCGTCGAACTCGACGCCCGGGTACGGCTCGAAGGCCTGTTCGATCCGGGTCGGGCCGTGATCCTTCGCGTCGTCCCGGAACGCCTCGTGGAACGGCACGCCCGGGTGGCGGCCTTCGACCTCCGCCTTCAGCCGCCGGGCGGCCTGGATGCACAGGCCACCGACGACCATCGCCGTCCGGCTCGCTACGGTGGGGCCCGAGTCGGGAACGCGGGCCGTGTCGGGCGTCGCGAGGTCGACCCAATCCTGCGGCACGCCGAGCTCGGCGGCGACGAGCTGCGGGAAGATCGTCTTCGTCCCCTGGCCCATCTCCGTGGCCGCCACGAGGATCTCGATCCGGCCATCCGCGGTCAGCTCGACGGCGGCGACGGAGGCGAGGTGGACCTCGCCCGAGCCCGTGAATCCCGCCCCGTGCCACCCGAGCGCGATGCCGACGCCCGTCGCGGTCCGCGCCGCGCTCGTCCGGAGCACGCCTTCGGGGATCGTCCCGGATCCCCGGCGCTCTCCCAGCTCTCGCGCGGTCTCGTCCCGGAGTTGCTCGAAGCCCGAGGTGTCCACGGCGAGCCGGAGGACCTCCTCGGCGGCGACGCTCTCGCGGAGGACCTGGCCGGTCGGCGTCGCGTCGCCGAGGCGATAGACGTTGCGGGCGCGGACCTCGGCGGGGCTCAGCCCGAGGCGGTCGGCCACGCGGGAGAGGTGGACCTCGGCCGCGAACTCGGTCTGCGGCGCGCCGAAGCCCCGGAACGCACCGTTCGGCGGGGTGTTGGTACGGGTCGCCCGGGCGCGGATCCGGACGTTCGGGCAGCGATAGGGGCCGCCGGCGTGGAGCGCGCCGCGGGACAGCACGACGGGCGTCAGGGTCGAGTACGCCCCGCCGTCCATGATCACCTCGATGTCCTGGGCCACGAGCCGGCCGTCGCGGGTCACGCCCGTCCGATGGCGGACGATGGCCGGGTGGCGCTTCGTCGTCGCGGCGATGTCCTCGTGGCGGTCGTAGATCATCCGCACCGGCCGATGGCACTTCAGCGCCAGCAGCGCGGCATGGAGCGCCAGCATCGAGGGGTACTCCTCCTTGCCGCCGAA
>DAINSJ010000325.1:0-1609 GCA_036741375.1 Candidatus Limnocylindrales bacterium | reverse complement strand
GCGCAATCGGATGCCGAGGTCACTCGTCTGAAACAGCGCCGCGTAGCGCCCGGCTCTTGATCGAGCGCTGATCTGGCTCGCCGGAGGATGGCGACCGTCACTTGGCCGACGCCACAGGTCCGCATCGGCGATCTCGTGTGCAATCGCGCTGGCTTTCATCCAGGCGTTGCCATGACCACGAAGCACGTCAGCCATGACGGAGTGGAGGCCCGGCGTGTCGTAGCCCGCCAAACCTTCGGCGACTGCCCGGCGTGGCGGGGGCGACGCCAAACTTGCCGCTGGTCCGCGGGACGCCGCCCCGCCGCCGAGAATCTCCGACATGATTCCACCAAGCTGGTCAACGTAGATCGGTCGCCATTGCCGGGTTGGGAACGGCAGGACGTCGATCGCGCGATCGTCGAAGCCTGCGACCCGAGCCGCTTGCCGCACGCTCGGCGCAATGCGCCGAAGAACAACGACAACCCGTTGCGGCTGGGCCTCGAGGATCGTCCGGGCGAGCGCGGGTATCCCTGCATTGACGGCAAGGTCGACGAGCCAGCATCCGAGCTCCTGGAACCAGGCGAGGAACGCCTCTCCCTCGGGCGGATCGACGACCGACAGGCCGGTGCCGAGCGCCTCGCGGGTGGCGCGATACAGATTGGAGTCGGCACGGTAGAAGTGCGTGCCCCCAGCTGGCGAGGACTCACCGACGAACAGCACTCGGGTCTTCGACGGCCGGTACCGCCCTCGAACAGCGGCGATCGACGCCTCCTCAGCATTCGGAGCCGGTCGTGGCAGCGACGTCGTCGGAGGCGCCCCTGGCGGTGGCGAACCACCTCCCGCGCGCAGCCGACCGAGCGCTTCAGGGTCCATCACGTACGGGATCCCGGCTTCAGCGATCCGGTCCAGCATCTCGTACAGGTCCACCCCGGCGTGCTCGGAAGCGGACCAGGCCGACCGGCGCCCGGCGGCATAGTCGCCAATTGCCGCCTCGATGCGCCGATTCGCCAGCCCGTCGGCCAGCAACCGACGGACGAGTTCAGTCCGATCGACACCCTCGCCCCGGGCGAGATCATCGATCCTGTCGAGCAGGTCGCGATCCAGGCGCAGGGTCACCTGCGATCGAGCGGCTCGGTCGTCGTCGTTCTGGTTCATCGTCGCTCTCGGATCAGGTTCAGCAGCACGTCAAGGTCGTTCATCGTCAGGTTGGTGAGTCGGGCAAAGTTCCGGACGCGTTGGTCGAGCAGGTCGTGGTCCGGCGTACCCGCGAAGAGCACCTCGACCAGATGGACCGTCGCCACGCCGAGGGCACGAGCAAGTCGGGTCGCCTGGCGCTCGTGGAAGCATGCGGTCCACCCTCGAGCGTGTCCGAGGGCGAGGACGTCCAGCTCGCCCGCATGGAGGCCGCCGTAGCGACCTGCCAGGTCAGTCGCCAGCTCCCTTTCGGGCGCATCGAGCGGGACGACAAGGAGCTGCCCATCGTCTCGGAGCCGCTCGACCGTCGCGATCTCCGGGTGACGGAACGCCAGCTCGGGCCGAGCTGCCTCGGCGTACACCGATAGCGGCACGACGGCGGTGTAACCAGCGATAGCGACGGCATCGAAGGCATCCAGCTTGGCCAGGTAGATCA
>DAINSJ010000324.1:0-1634 GCA_036741375.1 Candidatus Limnocylindrales bacterium | reverse complement strand
TGGCGTCGCGCCAGCCAATCCGACAGCGCGAAGTAGGTCGTCTTGAACGCGATCCCTGACCACGGGATCACGTCCGGCGCGAAGGCGCAGACCTCGAGCGCCTCGGGCGTGGGAGCCATGTTGCCGCCGGTGATCCGGGCCTCGAACGCGAGGACCACGACCGCGGCTTCGAGCCGCGTATAGAGGCCGATGATCTCGCCGGGCTCGACGAGAAGGCCGGTCTCCTCGAGTGTCTCGCGCACAGCGGCCTCGCCGACCGTCTCGTCGATCTCGAGGAAGCCGCCGGGCTGCGCCCACGATCCGCGGCCGGGTTCGATGCCCCGCCGGATGAGCACGACCTCGCCGTCGTCGGTCACGGGAATCGTCGTGACGACGAGGCGCGGATTGACGTAGGCGACGAACCCGCAGTTCGAGCAGGCGAGCCGATCGCGGTCCTCGCCGTCCACCGACCCGAACGCGAGCTCCGCGCCGCAGCGCGAGCAATGCTTCAGGGAGCGGGCGATCCACTCGGGGACGCCACGCCCCGATTCCATGTCGGTCGAGCGGGCGTCACGCCCTCGGTCGGCGGCCAATTTCTGCGGCGCCTATGCCGCGAGGACGACCGCGGCCGCGGCGGCGATCACAAGGAGGCCGATGATCCCGGCGGCGACCCACGCCAGGCGGAAGAGGCCACGGTCGCGGTTCACCGGCATCCACGCCCAGGCACTGCGCCAGATCCGCAGGATCGCATCCGCGTTCGCGATGATCAGCAGTGGGGTCCCGATGACCACGCAGAGCTTCACGAGCGGGCTCGACAGCGGCGAGCCGGTTTCCAGCGCGGTGATGGCGATGAACCCGGCGACGAGGGCGGGCGCGGACAGGGTGATGTAGTGGTGCTGCAGCGGCGTCGGAGCGGTCTCGGGGACACGGTCGATGACGCGGCGTGGCGACGGCGCGACGGGCTGCCGATCGAGCACCGGCATGCCGGGCTCGTAACGTGGATCGTCCACTAGGTGCCCGCCTACGAGCTCGCGGCGTCCGCGTTGGAAGGGTCGTCGAGGACCATCCGCGTCTGGTCGGCTCGATAAGCCGCGAGCCGCTCGCCGAGGTCCGGATCACCGAGGGCCAGGATCTCGGCGGCGAGCAGGGCCGCGTTCTCGGCGTTGCCGATCGCGACGGTCGCGACGGGGATCCCGCGCGGCATCTGGACGATCGAGAGGAGCGAATCGAGGCCGCCCAGGTGCTTGGTCGGGATGGGCACGCCGATGACCGGGAGCAGCGTCTTCGAGGCGAGCATGCCGGGCAGGTGCGCGGCCCCGCCGGCACCCGCGATGATCACTCGCAGGCCACGCGCGCTCGCACCTTCCGCGTACCGAAACAGGTGATCCGGGCTCCGATGGGCCGACACGACCTTCAGCTCACTCGGGATATCGAGCATCTCGAGGAGCGCCGTCGCCTTCTCGAGGATCGGGAAGTCCGAACGGCTGCCGCCGACGACTCCGACGACGGGCGCCCGATCAGCCATTCGCGTCGGGCCCGGATGTCGCGGGCTCAGCCCACCGCAGGTGCGACGCCGCCTCGCGAGCGCGAGCCAGCGCTTCCTCCGTCGTCGCGCCCAACGCCGTCACGTGGCCCATCTTCCGGCGCTCGAAGAC
>DAINSJ010000323.1:0-1634 GCA_036741375.1 Candidatus Limnocylindrales bacterium | reverse complement strand
GAGGCGGTCGAGGAGGTCTTCAGCGACGGGCTCCTGAACATCATGGGTGCCCCCGAGTTCGCCCACAGCGACAAGCTGAAGCGGGTGTTCTCGGCGCTCGAGAACCGGGCCTACCTCGGCGAGCTCGTCGGTGCGGTCTCGGCGTCCGGTGTCGTGCAGGTCTACATCGGCCACGAGAACGCGCCGCCCGACATGCGCGAGGTGACTCTCGTCCTTGCGTCCTACGGCCGGCCCGACCAGGCGGTCGGCGTCGTTGGCGTCCTCGGCCCGACTCGGCTTGCGTATCCCGCGGCGATCGGCACGGTCCGCTTCGTGTCCGGACTCATGAACGAGCTGGTGGATCACCTCTATGCCTGATCCGAGAATGCGCGACCCGAACCGGCCGATCGGCCACCCCCTGGCGCGGGTGACGCGCGCCCAGCAGCGAGCGTCGGAGATCGACGTCTCGCCGCAGCGCCTCGCTGCCGAGATCGAGCGGCTCGTCAAGGAGCGCGATCAGGCGCGGGAGCTGGCCCACCAGGCCGTGGGCGAGGAGATCGAGGCCCTCGAGGGCCAGGTCGTCGAGGCCGGCAAGGAGCGTGACGACTACCTCGTCGCCCTCCAGCGCGAGCGCGCTGAGTTCCAGAACTTCAAGCGCCGAACCGCCGAGCAGCGCGAGGCCACGTTGGGGCTCGCAGCGGAAGGCCTGATCCGGAAGGTCCTGAACCTCGCGGACGACTTCGACCGGGCGATCGAGACCCGACCGGACGCCGTCTCCGACGACCCGTGGGTCGAGGGGATCGCGGCCATCGATCGCAAGCTCCGCCAGCTCCTCGAGAGCGAAGGCGTCACGCCGATCGAGCTGTCGCCCGGCGCCCGCTTCGACCCTCGGGAGCACGAAGCCGTCGCCAATGTCCCCGGCACCGGCAGGCCCGACGGCGAGATCGTCGGCGAGCTCCGGCGCGGCTACAAGCTCCGGGACCGGGTGATCCGGCCGGCGATGGTGGCCGTCGCTCAGCAGGACACCGACACCCAGGCCCTTCCCCAGGACGAACCCGCCAACCGACCGAACTGACGAACACAGGAGCATCCATCACATGAGCAAGATCATCGGCATCGATCTGGGAACGACGAACTCCGTCGTCGCCGTCATGGAGGGCGGGGAACCGACCGTCATCGCGTCGGCCGAGGGCGGCCGGACGGTGCCGTCGGTCGTGGCCTTCACGAAGAGCGGCGAACGCCTGGTCGGCCAGCTGGCCAAGCGCCAGTCGGTCACGAACCCCGGCAACACCGTCTACTCGATCAAGCGGTTCATGGGCCGCCGCTGGGACGACCCGGAGGTCCAGCGCAGCAAGGGCCTCGTGCCGTACCAGGTCGTCAAGGACGAGAAGAGCGACGGCGTCCTCGTGAAGCTCGCCGACGGGAAGACGTACTCCCCGCCGGAGATCTCGGCGATGATCCTGCAGAAGCTCAAGGCCGACGCCGAGGCGTATCTCGGCGAGAAGGTCACCGACGCGGTCATCACGGTCCCGGCCTACTTCGACGATACGCAGCGCCAGGCGACCAAGGACGCGGGTCGGATCGCGGGCCTCGAGGTCAAGCGGATCATCAACGAGCCGACGGCCTCGGCCCTCGCCTACGGCCTCGACAAGAAG
>DAINSJ010000322.1:0-1652 GCA_036741375.1 Candidatus Limnocylindrales bacterium | reverse complement strand
CTCTTGCCCTCGGCCCGCTTGCGGGCGACGAAGGCCTGCGCCGGTGGGTACGTCCGGACCTGGGCCAGGACGATCCCGTGGAGGGCCCGGTTGATCTGGCGGTTGCCGCCCCGGTTGAGCCGCATCCGGCTCGTCTGGCCCGAGCTCGCCGGGATCGGCGCCACGCCGGCGAGCATCGCGAACGCATCGGCCGAGCGGAAGCGCCGAATGTCGCCGATCTCGCCGAGGAGCTTGGCCGTGACGAGCGGACCGGCGCCCCACAGCGAGCGCAGCGGGTGGTCCGCCACGAGGCCCTCGATCCGGCGGTCGAGCCCCCGGATCTCGATCGCCAGCTTGGCCAGGCGGACGAGACGACCGCGGGCCAGCTCGGCTTGGACGCCGGGTAGCCGCCGCAGGAGCCGACCGGCGGTCCGACGATGCTTCTCGGCGACGAGGTTGACGGCCACGGCCGAGTAGCCTGGAGCGATGACGACGAGGTCGGCGTGGAGGCGATTGCGGACCCGCGTCGCCTCGTTCGCGAGATCGTCCCGGGCCTCGACCAGGAGCTTGAGCTCGCGGCTCGCGTCCGCCGTCCGGACCGGCGGCAGCTCGGCCTCGCGGAGCACCACCCGGGCGATCGCCAGGGCGTCGCCGGGATCGCTCTTGCCGGGCCGCCGGGTCCGGCTCCGCTCGCGGTGGCTCAGCTGGGGCGGGACCTCGACGGCCGGCAGCCCGGCGGCCAGCAGGAAGCGCGCTGCCGCCGCGCCATAGCCGGCCGAGCCCTCGAGCCCGATTCGTCTGAGTTCACCGAGCTCGCCGAGCCAGTTCAGCAGCGCCTCGAAGCCGGCCGGCTCGTTCGGGAAGGTCTGTTCGCCGAGCACCTGCCCGACCTCGTCGATGGCGCACGCCGCGAGCGTCGCCTTGTGGGTGTCGATGCCAACCACGCCCATCTTGTTGCCTCCTTCGGCGCGAGTACGATGGCCGTGGGCCAGGCGGGCAAATGTGCGTTGAGGTAGAAGTCACGCTCCTATGAAGCCATGCCTGGCCCGCTCGTCAACCGAGGACGGCGGCACTTGTCACTGTGGCCAACGGTGAGACCGCGGCACATTGCGCGAGGAGCCAGCCGCCCTCGTCGACGACACCTTCGCACTCGGGCGAAGGCCACGTCTCACCCTACGCACATTGCCGAACGCTGACCGAGCCTCACCGAAGCGATAATCGCTCGATGGAGCCGAGAGTGCGCGATGCCGTGCCGAGCGACGCAGGCGAAATCGGCGCCGTGGCCTCTGCGGCCTGGCAGGAGACCTACGCGGGACTGCTACGGACATCTACGGTCCGTGCTTTCGTCGAAGCCGCCTACTCCGTGGAGGCGCTCGAGCGTCGTATCGCCCGAGACACCTTCTTGGTCGTGGAAGAGGGTGGGCGCATCGTCGCATTCGCTAATGCCGTGATCGGGGAAGACGCCGTGAACCTCGCCGCGATCTACGCTCTGCCGAGCAAGCGTGGGCATGGTGTCGGAACGATACTGTTCGCGGCTCTGACATCACGGTCACCGAAATGAAGGGTCGATGACAGGACTGCAACGCCGACCAGGCAGGAGCACCTCCGACGAGATTCCGACCTGTGTCGCCTTCGATCCCGGCGACCGTATTCGGCGAGCGGCAACCAATCCG
>DAINSJ010000321.1:0-1661 GCA_036741375.1 Candidatus Limnocylindrales bacterium | reverse complement strand
GTCCCGACGCCCGGCAGATACCGCAGCGCCAGCTCGAGATCGGCCGCCTCCAGCGCCTCGCCGGGCGAACGAAGGACCGCCGCGTGCCCGACCCCCTGGGCCGCGAACTCGATCAGGCGACGATCTCCGCCGGCGTCGCCAGGCACCAGCCCGACGATCTCGACGGTCGATCCGAGGGCAGCCACCTGGGCAGCGATCGCCGCGGCCGACGATGGCCGCGAGTCCGCCCGGAGGTCACCCACGACGACGATCACCTGCGCAGCCTAGCGCGGCTTGCGAGCCGGCCCGGCGCCTCGGGCGGACCGCCGCCTCCCACTTTCCACGTGATGTGAACCGAATCACGGCTCGCGCTGGTCTCGGACTCCGGGCAGGCCGCAATCGGGCCTGAATCGAGGCCCTTTCGTGACCGATCAAGCCGATTCTCGACCTGAAGAGGCGTGCAGGACGTCGGCGGAGCATTCCACGGACCCCGTTTGCCCGCTCGCTGGAGGCTCGGACCAGATGCTGTTCACGTGATGTGAAAACCCGCAGCCGGGGCCGGCGCGGACGTCTGACCCGGCGCGAAGCAGGGTTCCCGAATACCTCGGTCGTAGCTCCGAGGAACACTGCCGCGCGAGCGTCGGTCGGCGGCCTCAGGTTGCGTCGGCCACCTCGGCGTCCTCTCGCTCGACGACGATGTGGCCCAGGTCCGCACCTTCGAGCGCCGGCAGGAACGCATCGGCGTCGCCGACGAGCACGATCGCCAGCGCGTCGGGTTGGATCCGGGAGGTGGCCGCCGCCTGGATGTCGTCCGCGGAGACCGCCTCGATCGCGGGCCGGTACCGCACGAGCTCGTCGATTGGCAGGTCGTGGACCACGAGGCCGGCGATCGCGCCGACGACGGCGGGCGGGGTCTCGAAGCGGAGCGGGAAGACGCCGACGAGGAAGTCGCGCGCGGCCCGGAGCTCCTCGGCAGCGACCTCCGAGGCCCGGATCGCCTCGAGCTCCGCGAGGATATCGATCGTCGCCGGGACGGTGACCTCCGTGTTCACCGCGGTCCGCGCCGCGAAGGGACCGGCGGCCCGGCGCATCTCGTAGCCGGCGCTCGCGCCGTACGTGTAGCCCTTCTCCTCGCGCAGCTTCCGGTTCAGGCGGGAGTTGAAGAGCCCGCCGAGAATCGCGCTCATGACCGAGAGGGCGTGGAAGTCCTCGATCCGGCGAGGCACCCCGACGTGCCCGATCCGGATCTCGGTCTGGACGGAGCCGGGTCGGTGGAAGACGCGAACGAAGCGCTCGTTCACCGCGGATTCCGCCTCGATGGTCCGTCGCGATTCGGCCGTCGGGCTCGCGACCCATGAACCGAACCGCGCCTCGGCCAGCTCGACGACATCCAGGCCCGAAAGATCGCCGCCCACGATGAGCGTCATCGCCGCCGGGTCGAAGCGGCGGCCGTGGATGTCCGCGGCCGCGGCGGCATCGAGCCGTTCCACGGTCTCGCGAAGCCCGCCGGCCGGCCGTCGATACGGCGAGCCCGGTGCGTAGATCGTCTCGACGAATCCTTCATCTGCCCGGCGCCGCGCGTCGGCCCGCGCCTGGAGCAGGTCGTTCAGGCGCTCCTCGCGGAGGCGCTGCACCTCCGCCGCCGGGAACGTCGGCTCGGCCATGACCTCGGCCACGAGATC
>DAINSJ010000320.1:0-1664 GCA_036741375.1 Candidatus Limnocylindrales bacterium | reverse complement strand
CCCCGATCCACCGAGCCTTCGGCCCGCTGAGGCTGCGCAAAGACCGAATCAGGTGCCCATCTGAACTGGGAAGATGGCGTTGAGAAACACCCATCGAGCCCAGGAGAGGAGCACCTGATTGATGCGATCATCGCACAGCCTCGACCGGCTTGACACGGCCTTTGACGACGACCATCTGGTGGCCGACGCGGGGCTCCTTTTGCCGGCCACGCTCGCCGCCCATCTCGACATCCGCGGTCTCGTTGACGAGCACGTCAGTCTGGGCGATCGGGCCGGCCGGGCGAACGCCGGCGACAAGCTCTGCACGCTCGTCATGTCCGCGCTCGCGGGTGGTGACTGCATCGACGACGCGGACGCCCTGCGCGCCGGCGGCACCGCGCGGGTCCTGGGCTTCAGCGTCAAGGCCGCGTCAACCCTCGGCACGTTCCTGCGCAGCTTCCGCTGGGGCCACGTCCGCCAGCTTGACCGGGTCAGCCGCGAGCTCCTGGCCCGAGCCTGGGCGGCGGGCGCCGGTCCCGGCTCGGCCCCGTTCACGATCGATCTCGACTCGACGATCTGCGAGACGTACGGCCTCAAGAAGGACGGCGCCCGGCACCACACGTACACCCATGTCCGCGGCTATCACCCGCTGCTCGCGATCGCGGCCGGAACCGGTGACGTCCTCATGGCCCGCCTGCGCGAGGGCCGGGCGAACACCGCCCGCGGGGCCGCCCACTTCCTGCGCGAGACGATCGGCCGGGTCCGCGACGCGGGCGCCAGCGGCCAGCTGACGGTCCGCGCCGACAGCGGCTTCTATGCGCACGCGGTGGTCGCGGTCTGCCGGGCGATGAAGGTCCGCTTCTCCATCACGATCCGCCAGCACGCCGGGGTCCGCCACCTGATCGAGGCCATCCCCGACGATGCCTGGACGGCGATCCCGTACTGGATCGATGGGGGTGCCGACGTGGCCGAGACGACGTACACCCCGTTCGCCGACCAGCCCGATGCGGCGCCGGTCCGGCTCATCGTCCGGCGCGTCCGCCCGACGCCAGGCTCCCAGCTCGCCCTCCTGACCCTGTATGACTTCCACGCCTTCATCACCGACCGCGACGGCGAGACGCTCGAGCTCGAGGCCGACCACCGCCGCCATGCCGAGATCGAGAACGCGATCCGCGACCTCAAGTACGGCGTGGCGCTCAACCACCTGCCCTCGGGCAGGTTCCCGGCCAACGGCGCCTGGCTGGCCGTCCAGGTCCTCGCCCACAACCTCGCCCGCTGGACCGCCCGGATCGGTCTGGGTGAGGGCATCGTCACGACCAAGACGTTGCGCCGGCGGCTGTTCGCCCTTGCCGGCCGGCTCACCCGCTCGGCCCGCCGGCTGAGCCTCCACCTGCCTGCTCACTGGCCCTGGGCGGTCGGCTGGAGCACTGCCCTGGCGCGACTCCGGGCGATCCCGCTCCTGGCCTGACATCCGGTCAGCACGGTCGGCCACCTCGGGGGGCGGGCGCAAGCCTGCCCGGAATTCGGCGGCTGCGCCCGTTCAAGCGGATCCGTGAGCCTCGCACGTCGGCGCCGACTGCATTCGTACCAGCGATGACCCTGACGACGGTCCCGCCAGATGATCGACAGGCCATTTCGCTCGTGAATCGCCGTCGCCAGTCCGAGCTTCGGTGGATCCGGGCTAA
>DAINSJ010000319.1:0-1671 GCA_036741375.1 Candidatus Limnocylindrales bacterium | reverse complement strand
GGCGAGAGATACGCCTCGTAGCGGGCCAGCAGCTCATTGAACTCGCCGGCCCATTGCCGCAAATCGATCCTGCGTCGTTTGCGCGCGACCGGCGACAGACGATCTTCCGCCTCGCGACCATGGAACTCGACATGCCCGAGCTGCACGTTCGGCACGAGCTGACCGTTCGTGAAGAGCGCCGAGCCGATGCCAGTGCCGAGATCGAGCAGCAGCACGACGCCCGGCTGCCCCTTCCCTGCCCCGTACGCGATTTCAGCCACGCCGGCGGCGTCGGCGTCGTTGATTACGACGATCGGGCGGCTGAGGCGCTCGGTGAGCATCTGTTGGACGTCGAGATCGATCCACGACGGATCGCCGTGGACGGCGGTCATCGCCCGGCCGGCCCGGATGACCGACGGGAACCCGGCGCCGGCCGGCATCTCCGAAGTGAGCGCGCCGGTTGCCTCGAGCGACTGCACCACGCTCGCCACGACGTCGAGGACGGCCTCAGGCCCGGCGGGCCGAGGGGTCAGCTCACGGACCCGGTCAGTGACGAGCCGACCCGTGGCGAGGTCGACGACGGCCGCCTTGATGCCGGTGCCACCGATGTCGAGGCCGATCGCCCGTCCCGTCAGGCGCGCAGTCGGTGGCGGGACGACTGCATGTTCGCGGCTGTGGACGGGACCTCGTGCAGGCATCTTCGGAGCATAGGTGCCAGGTGTACGCGAGCCTGACCAACCCCGAGGGCGGTTTTCCGGCCGCGGAACAAGTTCCTAGCCAATTTTGGTTTGACTTGGCACATTAGCGGCCGGATTATCCGGGGGGTCATCCGGGTGCCTAATGGGCGGCACCGTTCCCAAGGCGGCCGGGTCGTTTTCCTCTGATGGCCCGGCCTTCCTCTGTGCGGGACCTAGCCGCAGGCGTCGGGTGTCAGCGTGAACGTGACCAGGTAATCCTGGACGTCGAAGCCCGGCACCGCGATCACCGTTTCGAGCGTGTGGTCGCCGAGCGCCATTGAGCCAGGCGGGATGAGCTTTCCGACGCTGACCCCGAACTGGCCACGGATCCCCGTCCCAACGAACGGCTTGATCGGCAGTCGCGTCGTCCCCGCCAGCGGCGTGCCATCGACCTTGAACGAGATCGCGACCGTCGCGAGAAAAGCCGCCGCGGCCTGGTGTCCACCTTCGCCGAGGAGCGTCACCCCGAAGTAGTGCCAGTCGGTCGAGCAGTTGACGCTGTCGCCGAACGGGCTGATCCGGCCGTGCTGGAGACCGCGGACGGGCGCCGGGGTCAGGCGACCGTGGAGCAGGTTGATGTAGGCGCCCGTCGTTCGGGCCTGGAAGGCGGCCGTGACGTCGCCCTTCGTGATCCGGCCGCCTGCGGGCGTCGCGGCGGCGACCGGTGCGGCGACGACGACGATGAGGACGAGCGCGGCGAGGCTCGACAGGATGGCGCGCTTGCTCGGCCGGAACATTGCGCTCGACATGCGGGTCGCTCCTTGAACGAGGGCGTCTCGACCGCGCCGCAGCTTCGGCTCGACGATCGGGATCTACGGCACAGGCGACGCTCGGCCCGACAGATTGTTACTCCGCCGCGACCCAACCCGTGTGGATCAACCGATGACCGCCAGGCCTTCTGCGCGGGCGGCGGCGCGAAGGTCGCCATCGAGCGTCGCCAGCGCGGCATCTACCT
>DAINSJ010000318.1:0-1686 GCA_036741375.1 Candidatus Limnocylindrales bacterium | reverse complement strand
GGCACCTTCCCGGCGGTCGGGAGCGAGCCCTCGCACTGCCGCCCGGCGAGCTCGACGCCCACCAGGACGATCTCCAGCGTGCGCTCGAGCGATCGGGCGACGGCTGGCTCACGAGCACCCGCCTACGCGGCGCCACCTACCTCCGGGCCGGGATCGTCAACACGCAGTCGACCGAGACGGACATCGACAGGCTGCTCGACCGCCTCCGGGAGCTCGCCTCGGCGCCCTGATTCCCACCGGGCGGGCGTTCGTCAGTGCGTCGGGCGAGAAGAGCGGCTTCGTGGCGTCGTCGACGACGCCGCCGCGAGCGTGATCTCGGGCCTCCCGTGGCGCTTCGCGTCGGCTTCATTGTCAGATTCCCGTGCGGCGCAATCGCGCGGCCGCCTGCAGCGGCTGCCGCCCACCACCTGCAAATCTGTCAACCGATTGGCCTCGAGTCGCTCTTGGGCGGGCCGAATTCCCGCACGGCGGGAATACCAGGGCCGGGACATTGACGAAGGCCCGCCCGATGCAAATTGCGCTCCCGGCCGGGCCCGAGGGGTTTCGTGGGCGGACCTCGTGAGCGGAGCGTTTCGTGATCGGGCGGCGACCTACTCCCGCGGGACTTCCCGCAGCGCGAGCCGATCCTGGGCGCGGAAGAACTCGCCGACGATCGGCAGGAACCACGGCCGGCCTTCGTAGGGTGCGGGGACGAGCGGGAATCGGAGCTTCGACAGCGCGGGCGCCTCTCCCCCACCCATCCACTCGGCCGCGCGCGTCCCGAGGTACGTCGAGAGGACGACGCCGGTCCCCGAATAGCCCATCGCGTACATCACGCCGCCCATCCGGCCGATGTGGGGCATCCGATCCATCGTGATCCCGACCTTGCCGCCCCACGAGTACTCGATCCGGTAGTCGGCCAGCTGGGGATGGACGTCGAGCATGCGTCCATGCAGGAGTTTGGCGGTGCGATCGACCGAGGTCGGGAAGAAGCTGACCCGGCCCCCGAAGAGCATCCGCCGGTCGGCGCTCACGTGCCAGTAGGAGAGGAAGTTCTTCGTGTCGAAGTACGCCCGCCCGGTCGGCGACAGCTCGTGGGCGAGGTCTTCCGGGAGCGGCTCGGTGGCGATGATGTAGCTGCCGATCGGGATGATCCGCCGCCGCAGGCTCGGAGCGACGCCGTCCGTGTAGCCGTTCGTCGCGACGAGCACGTCGCGGGCGAGGATCGCGCCTCGCTCCGTCTCCACGACGAACCGGCCGTCGGCCTGCTTGCGGATCGACACCGCTCGAACGCCTTCATGGAGCTCGGCCCCCGCCCGCTCCGCGAGCCCGGCGAGCCCGACGAACCACTTCGCCGGATGGAGGACGCCACCGGCATCGACCGCCAGGCCTCCGTGATAGGCATCCGTGCCGATCTCCTCGCGGAGCCGATCCTTCGGGATCGAACGGGCGGCGGTCCCGAAGTCGCCGAGCGACGCCGCCTCGGCCTCGAAGTCCGCCGCGTGCGATGGCGCCCACGCGAGCTCGAGGTAGCCATTGAAGCGGAGTTCGGCATCGATGTGCTGGTCGCGGATGAGCCCGGCCACGAGGTCGGTCGCGGCAACGGACTCGTCGTAGATCGCCCGCGCGAGCGCCGGGCCGTGGCGCTTCGTGAGCGTCCGGGGACCCCACTTATAGCCCGGATGGGCGATGCCGCCATTGCGCGTC
>DAINSJ010000317.1:0-1694 GCA_036741375.1 Candidatus Limnocylindrales bacterium | reverse complement strand
ACGAGCGCCGGCATCATCTTCCAGCACGGGATCGCCATCGGGAAGTTCCACGGCGTGATGATCCCGGCGACGCCGATCGGCTGGCGGATGCTCATCGCAAACTTGTCGGGCAGCTCCGAGGGGACCGTGTCGCCGAACATCCGGCGGCCCTCGCCGGCCATCAGGAAGGCGATATCGATGCCTTCCTGGACGTCGCCGCGAGCCTCCGGGAGGACCTTGCCCATCTCGCGGGTCATCGCCCGGGCGAGCCGCTCCTTGTGCTCGGCCATGAGGGCGCCGAAGCGATAGAGAATCTCGCCGCGCTTCGGTGCCGGCGTGGCCTTCCAGCGCGGAAGCGCCATCTCGGCGGCCTTGATCGCCATCCCGACATCTGCAGCCGTTCCGGCCTGGAACCGCCCGACGACGTCGCGTCGATCAGCGGGATTCAGGCTCTCGAAGGTCTTGCCCGAGTCCGAGTCGACCCACTCACCGGCGATGAAGAGCTGGTAGGTGCGCACGGATTCGTGATCGGGCGAACGGGTGGCTTCGGTCGTGGTCACGGCTGAATTCTACGAGCCGCTTCGTTGTGGGCGGCCCACGGCTCGAGGATCGCGTACGCGGCGTCCGTCCAGGGCGTCGGGACGCCGGTCTCGCGCCCGAGGCGAGAGAGCGTGCCCTGGAGCGCCTCGACCTCCATGCGCCGGCCGTTCAGGAGGTCGTGGCGCAGCGAGGTTCCCTCCGAATCGGCCTGCGAGAGGACGAGGGCGTGCTGTCGATCGACCAGGTCGTCGGCGAGCGGGACGCCGAGTGCGCGGCCGACCGACCACGCCTCGACCATGATCGCCCGCAGCATCGCGACCGCCGACGGGGCGCGTTTGATGTCGCCAAGCGGTAGCTGCGTGGCCGCGCTCACCGCTGAGAACGCCACGAGCAGGACGTACTTCTCCCACTTCGCGACGCGCACGTCTGCGGCGGCTTCGGCTGTCACGCCACCGGCGCGCGCAAGCTCCACGAGCGCGAGAACCCGCTCGCTCGGCGGCCCCGGATCGAGCTCGCCGACGACGAGCCGCGCCGAGCCACTTCGCACGACACCGGGCGATTCGAGGGCGGCGAGGATGTACGCGGCGCCACCCATGACCCGCTCAGCCCCGACGGCTGCGGCGATCCGCGTCTCGTTGTCGATGCCGTTCTGGAGCGAGAGGACCGCGGTCCCCTCCCCGATCAAGGGCGCGAGCTGGGTCGCGGCCGTCTCGGTGTCGTAGGACTTCACGCAGAACAGGACGAGATCGACCGGACCGATCTCGGCGGGATCGTCCGTCGCCGCCAGCGCGAACGACTCCGACCGGCCGGCAGATACGATCGTCAGGCCGTCGCGCCGAAGGGCGTCGAGATTCGCGCCACGGGAGATGAGGCTCACTTCGGCGCCGGCCGATGCCAGCCGGGACGCGAAGTAGCCGCCGACCCCGCCGACGCCCATGACCGCGATCTTCATACAGCCACGAGCCTACTCACGCCGACGCCCCGGCGTAGCGCCGCAGACCGATCCGGAAGAAGACACGAGTGACGACCAGCAGCACCGCCGCGAAGACGAACGCTTCGACCATTGTCTCGGGCGTGAGGCGCCCGGTCAGCGCCTGGGCCGGCACCGTGACCGCGAAGGCGATCGGCACGAGGAACGTCAGGCTGGCCCGCATCCAGCCGGGGTAGATCGTGAC
>DAINSJ010000316.1:0-1710 GCA_036741375.1 Candidatus Limnocylindrales bacterium | reverse complement strand
GCCGCGGCGCTCCGGGAGCGCGGCTTCCGCGCCACCCAGGCGACGATCAGTCGCGATGTCAAGGAGCTCGGGCTCGCGAAGGGCGGTCGCGCCGCAACGCGCCTCTACGTCCTGCCGCCCCGCCTCATCGAGGCCGAGGTCTCGGGCGAGGATCGGCTCCGGAGGCTCCTCGGCGACCTCCCGGTCCAGGTTCGCGAGGCCGGCCTCCTGCTGGTGGTGCGCGCGCTGCCGGGATCGGCGCACGCGATCGCGGCGGCACTCGACCGGGCAGCCTGGCCGGAGGTCGAGGGCTCGATCGCCGGGGACGACACGGTATTCATCGCGGTCGGGGACAGGGCGGCCCTGCAACGCGTCAAGCGCCGCCTCGCCGACCTGTCGGGCGACCGTTGAGGGCACACGTGAATCGCCTTTTGACACCCCTTTGGGGCCGCAGTACGCTACGCGGCCACACTCGAACTCCAGCCTGCGGAGGACTCGCGCAGGGCTGGGGTTCTTTCCTTATCGGGGGTACGAACCCGCCGTGAACAACAAGCCTACCTACATCAGCAAGGACGGTCTCGAGAAGCTTCGCAAGGAGCTCGAGGAGATGGTCTCTGTGCGCCGTCCCGAGATCGCCCAGCGCATCCACGACGCGAAGGAGCACGGCGATCTCAGCGAGAATGCCGAGTACGAGGACGCCAAGAACGAGCAGGCGTTCGTCGAGGGTCGAATCCAGACCCTCGAGGCGCTCATCAAGAACGCCACGATCATCGACGAACACCACACGAACGATCATGTCCAGATCGGCTCGACCGTGAAGGTCGACGGGCCCGACGGCAAGCAGTCGTTCACGATCGTCGGCTCGACCGAAGCGCGCCCGACCGAGGGCCGGATCAGCAACGAGAGCCCCGTCGGCCGCGCGCTCCTCGGTCGCAAATCGGGCGAGAAGGTGACCGTCCAGGTCCCGGCCGGCGACATCGCGTACAAGATCGTTTCCATCAGCTAGGGGAGGCGCGCCGTAGCGCGCCGGGAGCGAGGCGTTGGATTGGGCTGACGAGCTGGCCGCGCGGGCATCGGGACCGCAGGTCATCAACGATTCGAAGACGCCGTCGGGCACGGTCCACGTCGGGAGCCTGCGGGGGCCGGTCATCCTCGACGTCATCGTCCGAGCGCTGCGCGCCGCCGAGCTGCCGACGACCTTCCTGTACGGGATCGACGACATGGATCCGATGGACGCCCAGGCACTCCTGACACCCGACGCGGTCGAGCGCGAGATGGGCCGGCCGCTCGCGGCGATTCCCGATCAGGCCGCAGACGGCCACCCCTCCTACGCCCGCCACCACGCCGAGGCGTTCATCGAGACCTTCGCGGGCCTCGGGATCCATCCGGACCGCTACTACTGGATGAGCGAGCACTACGCGGCGGGCGACCTCGATCCGTACATCCAGACCGCGCTCGATCGGGCGGCGACGGTCCGCGAGATCTATCGCCGGGTTGCGAACGTCCAGCACCCCGACGCGTGGCACCCACTGAGCGTCATCTGTGAGACGTGCGGCAAGGTCGGGACGACGATCGTCACTGAGTGGGATGGCGACCGGGTCCACTACGAGTGCCGGCCGGACCTTGTCACCTGGGCGCACGGCTGCGGCAAATCGGGCTGGGTCTCGCCCTTCGGAGGACGAGCGAAGCTGCCCTGGAATCTCGAGTGGGCGGCCCAATGGAGCCTGTTCG
>DAINSJ010000315.1:0-1725 GCA_036741375.1 Candidatus Limnocylindrales bacterium | reverse complement strand
GTTCACGCTGGGTGCGATCGTCGCGCCGACCGACGCGCTCGCGGCCACGAGTGTCTTCCGCCGGCTCGGCGCGCCGCGCGTCGTCCGGACGCTGATCGAGGGCGAGGCGCTGTTCAACGACGCCAGCGCCCTGGTCGTCTATCGAGCGGCTCTCCTGGCGGTCGCGAGTGGGACGTTCGTGATGTCGAACATCCTGTCCGGGTTCGTTGTCGCCGCTGCGGGCGGCATCGCGCTCGGCGTCGCGATTGGCTGGCTTGCTGGCCAGATCCTGCGGCGGCTCGACGACCCGCCTGTAGAGGTCGTGGTGTCGTTCGTGATCCCGTTCGCGGCCTATCTGCCGGCCGAGCGAATCGGTCTCTCGGGCGTGCTCGCCGCGGTGGCCGCGGGCCTCGTCATCGGGAGCCGCCTCGGCACGATCCTCACGCCCCAGAGCCGCGTCCTCTGGCTGAGCACCTGGAAGATGCTCGGCTTCGTGCTCAACGGCTTCGCGTTCATGTTGATCGGCCTGCAGCTGCCGAACATCCTGCGCGGGCTCGGCGCACATCCACCGGCCGAGATCCTCGGCATCGCAGCGCTCATCTGTGCCGTCGTCGTGGTCACCCGCCTCCTGTGGGTCTTCGCCTCGAGCCTTCTGCCAGGATCGCCGCGTCGCCTGATCGCAAGAACCGATCCGCAGCTCGCCCGGCGGATGACCTTCGTGGTCAGCTGGACCGGCCTCCGCGGCGCCGTCTCCCTCGCCGCCGCGCTCGCGCTGCCGGCGGACTTCCCGGAACGGAACGTCGTCCTTCTCGTGACCTTCGCCGTGATCCTCGTGACGCTCGTCGGCCAGGGGCTGACGTTGCCGCGCGTGCTGCGATGGGCGGCCTGGGACGGCACCGAGGTCGACGGCGACGAAGGCGTCCGGGCGCGGAACGTCGCCTACGAAGCGGGTCTCGAGGAGGTCGCCCGCGCGCGGGAGGCGTGGCCGGGCCATCTGCCGCTGATCGATCGGCTCGAATCCAGCCTCCGGGACCGGACCCAGCATCTCGCCACTGAAGACCCGGACGAGACGGCCGAGCGGCGCCAGGAGCGGCTCGAGCACGAGGAGATCCAGCGCGGCGTCATCGCAGCCCAGCGAACGGCCATCATCGAGCTTCGGGACCGCGGCGAGATCAACGACCAGACCCTCCGCGCGATCGAGCTCGAGCTCGACTTCGAAGAGATCCGGATGGAAGCCTGACCTTTGGCGACACCGCAGACCGGAATCTTCGCCCTCGGCACGATGTCACATGCCTACCTCGAGCTCGACGAGCGGCGGCTATGGATCGGTGACCCGCCACGGGACGATCTTCGTCGGGTTCAGCCGCGATCGACGCCGCCTCGACGCGATGCTCGACAGCATGGTCGGCCGCGGCGTCGAGGGTCGCGATCGCCTGACCGATTTCGCCCACGCCGTGACCGGCGCGTACTACTTCGTGCCGTCGAGCGAGGCCCTCGCGACGTTCGGAGCCGGACCCGCGAGCTGATGGCTGGCGTTCGTTCAGCTGGTCCGGCGTCGGCTCCAGGGGCCGCGGACGCGGCCGCCGGCGGGCGGGTCGGCCTCGAGCGAGGCGCGGTCCCAGCCGGCGAGGTTCGCACCGGCCTCGTACGAGCTCTGGAGGAACTCCAGGACCGTCGCTTCGGGGTCCTTGAAGCTCGCCAGGTCCTCCTCGCGCAGGATGAACTCGCCGAACGTGTCGTCGTAGC
>DAINSJ010000314.1:0-1731 GCA_036741375.1 Candidatus Limnocylindrales bacterium | reverse complement strand
GCTCCGCGGCCGCACGCCGGGAGCCCGCCACGTCAGCCGGAATACGTTCCGCCGTCACGGCGTCGCCGATGCTCCTGTCGCCGCTCCGCGATCCGACGTTCGATTCCGTCGGGTGGACCCGGGTCGCCGGGCGGGTTCTCACGACGGTTGGCATGCCTCCGATTTTCGGGCTCTCGGCGATCCGCGGTGAGCCCGGCGCCACAGCGCGGGCAGCGCCGCTCCTCCGCGAACAGGGCCTCGAGCGGGGCCGTCGTATAGACCTGGCGGCCGCACGTGCGACACACGATGGTGGGCATCCGATCGATCGTAGCAGGCAACCCCCGGCCGACTGCCTCAGCCCTCGAGCGCCGCCTCGGCGAGCGATTCGTATCGGGCGGGCCCGCGGCCGAGGAGGCTTCGGAAGAGCACGACCCGCTCGGCCGTGAACGGGGCCTCGAGCGTCTCCGCGGCCGAGATCAGCGCCCGGGCGGCTTCCGGCGCGGAGCGGAGCCCGTCCGTGCGGGCGATCGTCAGATGCGGCGCAAAGGGCCGCGTCTCCAGTTGCGAGCCATCGGCCGCCGCCACCGCCCCGAGCTCCGCCGCGAGCTCGGCGAGACGGTCGGCGCCGACCTCGATCCGCAGCCATAGCGTCCTCGGATGGAGTGGGCCCGGAAACGCGCCCGCGCCGGAGATCGTGACGGGAAACGGTGCGACGCCCGCTGCGACCCTGGCAAGCGCCGCCTCCAGCTCCGGGATGCGCTCGACCGGCGTCGGCCCGAGGAATCGCAGCGTCAGGTGGAGTCCCTCGACGCGGACCCACCGAATCTTCGCGGAGCCGTCGCCCACGGATGACTGGACGGTCTCGATGAGGGCAGCGACATGCTCGCGGGCGGGATCCGGGATTGGAACGGCAAAGAAGAGCCGCGGCCGGGCCGGGTCGTCCTCGATCGGGACGAACCGGTTGCGATGGCCGTGGGTCGGTCTGCGCTCAGCCACCGCCCGCTCGGGCCCCGGGTCCAGCGGCGTGGCCCTCGCCATCCCAGACGGCCCGATCGTGGATGAGGATCTCGCGTGCCCGGGCCGGCGATCGCCAGCCGACGACGTCGACCTCCTTGTCCTCGAGCAGCTTGTACGTGTTGAAGAAGTGCTCGATCTCGATGAGGCGATGGGGCCGCATCTGCTCGATCTTCGTCACGTGCTCCTGGTTCGGATCGCCCTCGGCGACGCACAGGATCTTGAAGTCCTCGCCCTTGTCGTCACGCATCTCAAGAACGCCCACTGGCCGCGCCCAGACGCGGCAGCCGGTGAACGTCGGCTCGTCGATGATCAGGACCGCGTCCGTGTGGTCGCCGTCGTCCGCCCGGGTCCCCTCGATGAAGCCATAGTCGAAGTTGTAGAAGACCGCGGACGAGAGGACGCGGTCGAGCCGGAACACGCCCGCGGCCTCGTCGAACTCGTACTTGTTGCGGCTCCCGCGCGGGATCTCGACGACGACCTCGATTCGCTCGGGAAACGCCGCGGCGTCGGTCATTCCGTGTACAGGCGCTCCTCGATGAGCTTTTCCTGGACCTGCCGGCCGGTGGGATCGAAGCAGGAGTACTCGAAGTGCTTCTCGTACTCGAGCTCGATGTTGTCCTGGCCGCTGCGGTTCTTCTCGACAGAGACGATGATCCAGTCCCGGAAGCGCTGCGCCTGGTACGGGTTGAACTCGATGTTGACCTTCGCGACGATCTGGTACTTCTCGTTGAGGAT
>DAINSJ010000313.1:0-1736 GCA_036741375.1 Candidatus Limnocylindrales bacterium | reverse complement strand
GCCGAGAGGAGTGAGAGAACTACCCCCGCATGGTGCGGAAGCAGTCGGAGCAGTAGACGGGCTTGCCGCTCGTCGGGCGGAACGGGACTCGCGCCTCGTTGCCGCAGTTCGAGCAGGTTGCGGTGAACATCTCGCGGGTGCCGCGGTCATACCCGCCGCCACCACCGCCGCCACCGCCGGAGCTGTAGCCACCGCCGGAGCTGTAGCCACCGCCGGAGCCGTAGCTCCCGCTGTCGCTGTAGCCGCCGCCGGACGAATATCCCGCACCGGTCGACGCCCGGGCTGCCTTGCGGGCGGCTCGGTCGGTCGGGCACCGGCGGGGCTCCGTGAAGCCACGCTGCGCGTAGAAGTCCTGCTCGGACGCCGTGAATGTGAACTCCTGTCCACAGTCCGCGCAGGTCAGGGTCTTGTCGCTGTACAAAGAAAGAACTCCTCTCGGTAGCGCCGCCGCGATCCCCGCTCGGGTCTCGCGTCAGCCGTGAGAGGAGTCCGGTTTCGGGTCGTTGCTACTCGTATGCTGTCGCGGCCTTCCCGCGACGTTGGGCGGGCGCAGCATACGCAAAACAAACGATCCTGCCTAGTCCCGATTTCCGGAAGCGATTGTACTCGATTTCGCATTCGAACCCCTGTTCGACGCCCTACGCGGAATTGTCGGTCGCCCAATCGCGCGACCGCTTGACCGCACGATGCCAGCCACGGAGCAGACTCGTGCGCCGCTCGGCAGCCATCGACGGCTCGAAGCGGCGATCGAGCTGCCAGTTGGCCTCGATCTCGGCCAGGTTCTTCCAGTAACCGATCGCGAGCCCGGCGAGATATGCGGCGCCGAGGGCGGTCGTCTCGGCCACCATCGGGCGCTCGACCGGGACGTCGAGAATGTCGGCCTGGAAGCCGAGGAGGAGGTCGTTCGCGGCCGCTCCCCCATCGACCCGCAACGTGGCGAGTCGCGCTCCCGAGTCGGCCGCCATCGCGTCGAGGACGTCGCGCACCTGGAAGGCGATCGCCTCGAGCGTCGCCCTGGCGATCTCGGCGGCGCCTGTGCCTCGCGTCAGCCCGACGATCACGCCGCGGGCGTGGGGATCCCAGTGCGGCGCGCCGAGGCCGGTGAATGCGGGCACGAGGTAGACGCCGCCGGTGTCGTCGACGCGGGCGGCGAGTGCCTCGACGTCCGCCGATGCCTCGATCAAGCCGAGGCCATCTCTGAGCCACTGGACCGCGGAGCCGGCCGAGAACACCGAGCCTTCGAGGGCGTATGTCACGGGTCCGCCGGCGGCGAGCTGCCAGGCGATGGTTGTGAGGAGGCCGTGATTCGAGGCCACGGGCCGCTCGCCGGTGTTCATGAGCAGGAACGCGCCCGTGCCGTACGTGTTCTTCGCCTGCCCAATGCCGAAACAGGCCTGTCCGAACGTTGCTGCCTGCTGATCGCCGGCCATGGCCGCGATCGGGATCGAGCCGCCGAAGATCGAAGCGTGCGTTTCGCCGAACGCACCCGACGTCGAGCGAACCTCCGGCAGGACGGCACGCGGGACGCCGACAAGTGCGAGCAGCTCGTCGTCCCAGGCGAGTCGATGGATGTCGAAGAGCAGCGTCCGGCTCGCGTTCGAGACGTCCGTCGCGTGGACCTTCCCGCCCGTCAGGCGCCACAGCAGGAAGCTGTCGACGGTCCCGAAGGCAAGCTCGCCAGCCTCGGCGCGGTCGCGAAGTCCGGGCGCGGCGTCCAGGATGTGGGCGATCTTCGG
>DAINSJ010000312.1:0-1741 GCA_036741375.1 Candidatus Limnocylindrales bacterium | reverse complement strand
TCGAGCAGCTTCGCCCGGGTGAGCGCGTCGGGACCCCACGGGAACCAGTCGACGGGGTTGTGCGCGTGCTGGAGGAGGTAGGGGCTGGTCTCGTTCGCCAGCCGGTTCGTATGCCGGTGGGTCGCGGGCGCCTCGGTCACGGGTCGATTCTAGTCGGTACCCTCGACGGGATGGGATCCCACGTCATCCCCGAGTTCCTGCCCTCTCGGCACGGCTTCCACTTTGCGAACCGCTGGCCCTCGACCCCGGCGTTCTGGTGGGGAGCCGGGCTCGTCCGACTCGGCCTGGGCGACGCTGGGCGGGGCCTCTGCGGCGGCATGGCATTCGCGGTCCGGGACCGCTTCGAGCGCGGAATCGCGCCGCCGACCGAGAGCGCAGCGCCCGCCGCGGGGACGCCGCTGTTCGACGAGATCGCCCATCGCCAGCTCGACTCGTTCGACCGCCTCGTCGTCGTACCGTTCCGGTTCTGGTGGATGTCAGCCCAGGCCCCAGGCAGGCGCTTCCGCGCCAGCAGCGCAGCGTGGCCCGCGATCCGGAGCGAGATCGACGCCGGACGCCTCGCGATGATCGGGCTCGTGCGGACGGCTGGTTGGAACCCCCTCGCGACCGGCCTGGGCCACCAGGTGGTCGGCTATCGGTACGCGGAGGGCCGTAACCGCATCGCGATCGGGATCTACGACCCGAACCATCCCGATCGCGACGACGTGGAGCTCACGATCGAGCGAGATTCGGACGGCGCCGTTCGGCTCGCTCAGACCACGGGCGAGCCGCTCCACGGGATCCTCAGCCTGCCGTTTGTGCCGCCCCGATAGGATCTGCCGATGGACTATGGGCTCGTCCTGCCGGCGATGGGCGACGGCGCCTCCCGTGAGGGCATCGAGGCCGGCTGTGAGGCGGCCGAGCGGCACGGCTTCGGCGACGTCTGGGGCACCGATCACCTGCTCGTCGACCAGAGCGCGGCCGACGACTACGGCCGGATCTTCGAGATCCTCACGACGCTCGCCTGGGTCGCCGGCCGGTTCGAGCGGGTCCGGATCGGGACGAGCGTGATCGTCGTGCCGATGCGCAACGCGGTGGTCCTGGCGAAGGAGCTTGCGACGATCGACGACCTGTCCGCCGGGCGGCTGATCGTCGGGCTCGGTGCGGGCTGGAGCGAGCAGGAGTTCCGGAACCTCGGCGTGCACGATCACTTCCACGTCCGGGGCGCCTACCTCGAGGAAGCGATCGCGCTGTTCCGCCACCTCTGGTCTGGCAGTCGCGAGCCGTTCGACGGCACGTTCCACGCCTTCGACGACTTCGTGTTCGGACCGCTGCCACCCCAGGGGGCAAATCTGCCGATCTGGCTGGGCGGCAGGAGCGAGGCGGCGCTCCAGCGTGTCGGTCGGGTCGCCGAGGCCTACCACGCCACCGCGATCGGACCGTCATCGATCGCCGACAAGGCGCCCGTGATCCGCGCCGCCGCCAAGGCCGCCGGCCGGCCGATGCCCCGGCTCTCGTCGCGCGTCCGGGTCGAGCTCGATCGGCCACCTCGGTCGAGCGTCTACACGATGCACGGCAGCCCGGCCGACATCGCCGGCGAGATTCGCGCCTTCGCCCAGGCTGGCGTCGACCACCTCGCCCTCGCCTTTCCTGCGCGTGACCCGGAAGGCCTCAGTCGCGCCGTCGACCGCTTCGTCGGCGAGGTCCTGCCGCTCGTCTGAGCCTCAGATTGGGGGCAGCTCCTGGGCGTCGGTCTGCGCCG
>DAINSJ010000311.1:0-1758 GCA_036741375.1 Candidatus Limnocylindrales bacterium | reverse complement strand
TCGCCGATGTACGAGCCCGACATCTTCGCGACGACGAAGCGCTTCGGGACGATCCTCGAGAACGTCGATATCGACCCGGTGACCCGCGAGCTCGACCTCGACAGCGAAAAGATCACCGAGAACACCCGGGCGGCATACCCGCTCCATTACATTGGCAACGCCGACCCGACCGGCATCGCCGGGATGCCGAAGACTGTGGTCTTCCTGACGGCTGACGCGTTCGGCGTCCTACCGCCGATCTCCCGGCTGACCCGCGAGCAGGCCGCGTACCACTTCATCAGCGGCTACACGGCAAAGCTCGCGGGCACGGAGATCGGGGTCAAGGAGCCGACCGCGACCTTCTCGGCCGGCTTCGGCGCGCCGTTCCTGCCGCGTCATCCAGGGGTCTACGCCCACATGCTCGTCGACCGGCTCGAGGCCCACGACGTGCCCGTATGGCTCGTGAACACCGGCTGGACCGGCGGGCCGTACGGCGTCGGCGAGCGGATGAAGATCGAGCACACCCGGAACATGGTCCGCGCGGCGATCAACGGCGAGCTCGATGACGCGCCGACGGTCGTCGACCCGATCTTCGGCGTCACCGTACCGACCGAGGTCCCCGGCGTTCCCGCCGAGGTCCTCATCCCCCGGGGCACCTGGGCCGATGCGGCCGAATACGACGTGATGGCGCGCCGCCTGGCCCACATGTTCCACGAGAACTTCCGGGCCTACGCCGACGGCGTGAGCGAGGCGATTCGATCCGCCGGACCGGTCGATCTGGACCCCGCCGCCGAGGTTCCCCTGTCAGCGCCCGGCGAGGGCTGATCGAACCAACGCCCCACCGGAGGAGGCAGCTCATGGCTCGCAACAAGGTCACCGTCGTCGGGGCCGGCAACGTCGGTGCCACGACCGCCCAGCGCATCGTCGAGGCGGGCATTGCCGACGTCGTGCTCATCGACATCGTCGAAGGGCTGCCGCAGGGCAAGGGCCTCGATCTCGCCGAGGCCGCGCCGGTCGTCGGCCACGACGCCCACATCGTCGGCACGAACGACTATGCGGACACGGCCGGCTCGGACATCGTCGTCGTGACGTCGGGGCTGGCACGCCAGCCGGGCATGAGCCGTGACGACCTCCTCGCGAAGAACGCGGGCATCGTCCGATCGGTCGTCGAGCAGGCGGTCGAGCACTCCCCGAACTGCATCCTGATCATCGTCACGAACCCGCTCGACGCGATGTGCCACGTCGCGCTGGCGGCCTCGGGCTTTCCGCGCGAGCGTGTCATCGGGATGGCCGGCGTCCTCGATTCCGCGCGGTTCCGGACGTTCATCGCGATGGAGCTGGGGGTCTCGGTCCAGGACACCCACGCCTTCGTCCTCGGCGGCCACGGCGACACGATGGTGCCGCTGCCGCGCTACTCGACCGTCGCGGGGATCCCGATCACGGAGCTGCTCTCGCCGGAGCGAGTCCAGGCGCTCGTCGATCGAACGGCGAACGGCGGCGCTGAGGTCGTCGCGCTCCTGAAAACCGGCTCTGCGTACTACGCCCCGGCCGCTTCCACGTTCGAGATGGTCGAGGCGATTCTCCTCGACCGGAAGCGCGTCCTGCCGTGCGCGGTCTACCTCCAGGGTGAGTACGGCGTCGTTGGCCTGTTCGTCGGCGTGCCGGTCGTCCTCGGCGCGCGAGGCCTCGAGCGGGTCATCGAGATCAAGCTTTCCGACGACGAGCAGGCGGCGTTCGACAAGTCGGCGGCCTCGGTTCGCGAGCTCACGACCAAGCTCT
>DAINSJ010000310.1:0-1763 GCA_036741375.1 Candidatus Limnocylindrales bacterium | reverse complement strand
GGGCATCCGTGATCCGCCGCGCGAGGTCGAGCTCCTCGCGACTGCCCGGCGCCGGGCGAGCCGCATCCCACCCGGGGCCGAGGAGCTCGTCGACCGTCGTGGCTGGCAGGATACGCGAGGCCATCCGGCGACCGAGGTAGAGCTCCTCCGTGCCCGCGATCGCGAGCGGCACGATCGGCGCGCCGACCCGGAGGGCGATGAGCCCGGCACCCGGTCGAAACGACCCGAGCGTCCCGGGCGGCCCGTTGACCGTCCCTTCGGGCATCTGGACGAACACGGCGCCCGCCTCGACGACCGCCTTCGCGGATCGAACGTGGGCATCGACGCCGACGCCGCCGCGCCACACAGGCAGGAGCCCGCCGATCCGCCGGACGAGCCATTCGCGGAACGGCGACGTGAAGGTCGACGGCCCGGAGCCGAGGAACCAGCAGCGCGGCTCGACGGGGAGAGCGTGCATCACGACGAACGGGTCCATCCAGCCGCGATGGGCGGCGCCCACGAGGAGGTAGCTGCCCTGCGGCAGGAGCTCCCGACCGGACGTCTCGATCTTGAATCGGAACAGTCCGAACAGGACGGCTCGCGCCAGCAGGCGGACGAGACGGTACAAGAGCGAGGCTCGCGCTTCGGGTGGGTGCCCCAGCCAGTCGAGGCCCTCGCGCGCTCCGCCGCGGGCCGCCGCGAGCGCCTCCGGCCGGATTCGGGCTCGAGTCCGGGTCCGCCGTGGGGACGCGGGAGGACCAGGTTCGTCGGTCAGGTCAGGGGCTCGGGATCGGGCGGCGACTCGGAGTCGGCCTCGGGTTTCTCCGCGTCCGCCGGCTCGACGGTCTCGGGCCACGCCGACTCCATTGCCGGCGGGATCGTCCGGTGGCGGTAGATCAGGATGACGAGCGCCCCAAGGGCGAACAGGATCGAGAAGATCTGGGCCGTCGCGATGCCGTCGAGACGCCAGTTGCCGGTCCGGAGGTTCTCGAGGAGGAAGCGGACCACGGCGTACCAGACGAAGAAGATCAGCGCGAGGTCGCCACGCCGAAGCCATGGCCTGGGCCGTCTCGAGAGCCACAGGAGGACGGCGGCGCCGAGGATGCCGGACATCGATTCATAGAGGAACAGCGGCTGGAAGTGCTCCCCGAGCGTCGCCGTTGGGTCCGACCCAACCGGGCAGCCGTATGGCGCGACCCGATGGAGGCAGTCGATCGCGATCCCCCAAGGCAGGCTCGTTGGCGGCCCGTAGAGCTCCTGGTTGAAGAAGTTGCCCCAGCGCCCGATGGCCTGCATGACGAAGAGGCCGGGCGCGACGATATCGGCCCACGTCCAGGGATTGACCCGGTAGTAGCGAACGAGGAACAGGAACGCGATCGTGCCCGTGACAATGCCGCCGTAGACCCCGAGGCCGCTGTAGGGCGGCAGGACGATCTTGAGGAGGTCGTCCTTGTACAGGGCCCACTGGTCGATGACGTGGTACAGCCGGCCGCCAATCAGGGCGGCGATACCGATCACGATCAGGCCGTTGCCGACGATGTTCGGGTCCTGGCCGAACCGCCTCGCCTGGCGGACCATGACGACGTAGGCGGCCGCCAGGCCGAGGGCGTACGCAACGCCGTACCAGTACAGCGGCAATGGGCCGATCTGGATTGCGATTGGGCTCGGGGTGAAGTCGATCATCGTCGCGGAGTGTACCCGCGGCTGGTTCGCGGCCCATCGCGGCATCGGCCGAGGCATGCCCCTAGACTGCGGCCGATGGCCGAGTTCCAGTGGTGGTTGCT
>DAINSJ010000309.1:0-1765 GCA_036741375.1 Candidatus Limnocylindrales bacterium | reverse complement strand
TGGCCGATGGCCGAGGTGTTCGGGGCCGAGCCCGAGGCGAGCTGGGGCCCGCCTGAGCTCCTCGCCCATGTCTCAGAGTTCCTCCCGTACTGGCTCGGCGAGATCGAGCGAATCCTCGAAGGGCCGTCCACAGCGCCCGTGCCGTTCGGCCGCCTCCAGACCGACAGCGTCCGCGTTGGGCTGATCGGCCGCGAGCGGACGCTGCCGCTCCGCGAGCTCTTCTCACGAATCCAGTCGGACACCAATCGCGTCGCCCGCCGTCTCCGTGAGCTCTCGGACGCCGAGGTCAACCGCGTCGGCGCCCACCCGACGCGCGGCGAGTTGAAGGTGAAGGACATGCTCGAGCCATTCCTGGCCGGGCACCTCGAGGGCCACGTCACCCAGCTCCGGGAGATCCTCGCCGCCGCCGGCGTTTAGGCCATGTTCATGCTCTGGGCGATCCCGGCCGGCCTCGTGCTCGGGACGCTTTTCGGCGGAACGATCGAGGGCCTGAGCGCCGTCCGCTTCCGTTGGGCGCCGCTCGCCGTCGCGGCCCTCCTCGTTCAGGTCGTGCTGTTCACGCCACTCGGCGACCAGCTCACCGGCGGGTTCGGACCCGCGATCTACGTCGTCTCGACGGCGGCCGTCTTCATCGCCGTCCTGCGCAACCTGCGGCTGCCGGGGATGCCGATCGTCGGCCTCGGCGCGCTGTGCAACCTCGTCGCGATCGCCGCCAACCGCGGGGCGATGCCGGCCGATGCAGGGGCTCTGGCGACCGCGGGCCTCGACGGCCCGGGCGCCCACACGAACAGCGTCGTCCTGGCCGCACCTGCCCTCCGTCCGCTGACGGACATCTTCGCCGTGCCAGCCTGGGTGCCACTGGCGAACGTCTTCAGTGTCGGCGACGTGCTGATCGGGGTCGGGATTGTCGCCGTGATCGTCGCGGCGATGCGCCGAGGGGCCACGGCGACGCCGGCGCGAGTCTGACCGGGCCGGCTACTGCGTCCGCCGCTCCCTGAGCAGGCTCCGGAGCAGGAACGACACGTTCGCGGGCCGCTCAGCGAGGCGGCGCATGAAATACGGATACCAGCGATCCCCGAACGGGACGTAGATCCGGACCGCCCAACCCTCTGCGAGTAGTCGGTCCTGGAGGTCGCGCCGAACGCCGAACAGCATCTGGAACTCGAAGCGCTCGGGGCCGATGCCGTGCTCCGCGGCGAAGGCCAGCGCGTGGGCGATCATCCGATCGTCGTGCGTGGCGATCGCCGGCAGCACGCCGTCCGTCAGCAGCCGCTCCATCAGCCGGACGTAGGCCGCGTCGACCTCGGCCCTCTCTGTGTAGGCGACGCTCGCGGGCTCCTTGTAGGCGCCCTTGCACAGCCGGATCCGGGCGCCCTCGCCCAGGAGGCCTTCGACATCGGCCTCGCTCCGGCGCAGGGCGGACTGGATCACGACGCCGACATCGCCCGAGCCGGCCATGGCCGGTCGGAGTTGGCGCCAGAGGTCGAGCGTCGCGTCCGTCGTCGTGTGATCCTCCATGTCGATCCGGACGAAGCCGCCAACGGCCGCGGCGGCTACGAGCACGTGGGCGAGGTTGTCCCGAGCCACGGTCTGGCCGAGCCCGAGTCCCATCTGGCTGAGCTTCACGCTGACGTTCAGATCGAGGCCCTCGTCGTCGAGGACGGGCAGCGCCGCGACATAGCTGTCCGCGGCGGCGCGGGCTGCCTCGGCAGTTGTGACCGATTCGCCGAGGATGTCGACCGTCGTGTGGAAGCCTGCGTCACCC
>DAINSJ010000308.1:0-1778 GCA_036741375.1 Candidatus Limnocylindrales bacterium | reverse complement strand
CGCGGATCGTCCTCATCGACACGTTCAAGGACGAGGCCGAGGAGGCGCTGCGCGTAGCGCACGCTCTCGGTGACCGGCTGTACGGCATCCGCCTCGACACCCCGTCGGAGCGAGGCCGGGTCACGGCCGACCTCGTCAAGGAGGTCCGGGCGAGGCTCGACCTCGAGGGCTACGACCACGTCAGAATCGTCGTATCCGGCGGCATGACGCCCGAGCGAATCACGTATTTCAAGGACCAGGGGGCGCCGGTCGATTCGTTCGCGGTCGGCTCGTACATCAGCGGCGCGACCCCGATCGACTTCACCGGCGACATCAAGGAGATCGACGGCCGCCCGATCGCCAAGCGTGGCCGCATCCCCGGCCGGACCGACAGTCCGAGGCTCCGGCCCGTCGCCCTCGCGGAGTGGCGCGAGCCCTAGTCGCGCTCCCCGGCCCAGTGCCGCGGCGGCTCGCCCGAGGCTTGCCGGCAGCATCCGTGCGACTATCGGGGCCGTGGACGAGCAACAGGCTCACGGCGGTGGGCCGAACGAGGATGACGAGCGCGAGAGCGTCTACGGCTTGCTCCAGCGCGGCCAGGCGCTGATCCGGACGCGCCACCACGCCCAGGCGGCCATCGTCCTCGAGCGCGCGGCGCGGGCGGCACCACGGAAAGGCTCGATCCTTGAACCGCTCGGTCGGGCGTACCACCACAGCGGCCAGTTCGAGCAGGCCCGGGAGGTCTTCGCGGAGCTCCTCGAGGTCGACCCGTCCGCGCCGTGGGCCCATTTCGCGATCTCCGAGAGCCTCCGCAAGCTCGGCCGGATCGACGAGGCCCGAACCCACGCCCGCCTGGCCGTCGCCCTGAGCCCGCGGTCGGAGCTCTATCGGCGCGCCCTGGCCCGCCTCGAGCCGCCGCCGGAGGAAAGCGCAGGCGAACCGGGATCGGATTCGCGTTCCTAGCAGCTCGCGTCACGCCCCACTTCGGACGCATTCTCAAATCGACTTGGTAGGTCGGTTAGACAAGGCTCGCATGGGTCCGTCCCTTGAATTCGTCCGCGGCAGACGACCCGCGTGCGGCCGAGCTCGTTCGAGACTCGCCCGATCGTGCGGCGTGTTGATCTAACCGACCTGGTGGGTCGAAATGAGAAAAATTGCGGCTTGCCCGACGCGCTCCATGCGGCGGCTTACTCGCCCAGACGCGCCACCCGCAGGAGGCCGACGATCGACTTGGCGTCCTCGATCTCGCCACGGTCGGCCATCGCGACTGCCTGATCGAAGGGCAGTCGCTCGAGCTCCAGGCGCTCATCCTCGTCCGGCCCAAGCCGGCCCTCGTCGTCGGCCGGGACGAGGTCGGTCGCGAGGTAGAGCTGCATCAGCTCGTCGGTGAACCCCGGCGCGGTGTAGAAGCTGCCGAGGTGGCGCCAGGTGCCGGCCCGATAGCCGGTCTCCTCCTCGAGCTCGCGTTTGGCCGCTCCCGCGTGATCCTCGACGTGGCCGATCGCATCGCGATCCAGCGTGCCGGCCGGGATCTCGAGAAGCGCCCGGCCCGCGGCATGGCGCCACTGCCGGACGAGCAGCACCGCGCCATCCGGGTCGATGGCGACGATCGCCACGCCGCCGGGATGGCCCGCGATCTCGCGCGTCGAACGGTGCCCGTCGGGCGTCTCGATCTGATCGATTCGGAACTCGAGGACGCGGCCGTGGTGGAGGACCTCGGACGAGACGAGCCGCTCGCGGAGGCCGTCGTCCGGAGGCCTGGCGTCGTCGGGCCCGCTCATCCGGCGCTCATCCGGCGCTCA
>DAINSJ010000307.1:0-1807 GCA_036741375.1 Candidatus Limnocylindrales bacterium | reverse complement strand
CTCGTCGTCGTGAAGCGTGACGGCACGCGCCAGGAATGGGACCGCGACAAGATGGCTGCCGGTCTGCGCAAGGCCCTGACTCGCCGGCCCGTTCCGGATGGCGCCGCGGACCAGGCCGCCGACGCGATCGAGGCCCAACTCCGCTCCGAGGGCATGACCGAGGTGCCGTCGTCGAAGATCGGCTCGCTCGCGATGGCCCAGCTCCGCTCGCTCGACCACATCGCCTACATCCGCTTCGCGAGCGTGTACCAGAGCTTCGAGGATCTCGAGGCCCTGAAGCGCGAGGTCGACAGCCTCTACGACCAGAAGGGCAGCCGCGGCCCCAATCGCTGACGAGCCCAGACCCGAGGCGTCCTGCGCCAGACCGCGACCGCGTGCGATGATCGCCTCCCGATGAGCGTCCTCTCCGACCGAGACATCCGCGCGTCGATCGATGCCGGCCAGGTCGTGATCCGGCCCTACGATCCGGCCGATCTCCAGCCGTCGTCGGTCGACCTCCACCTCGACCACAGCTTCCGCGTGTTCCGCAACAACCGCTACCCGTTCATCGACGTCCGCCAGAAGCAGCCGGATCTCACGGAGCTCCTGACGATCAGCGCCGACGAGCCCTTCATCCTCCATCCCGGCGAGTTCGTCCTGGGCCAGACGCTCGAATGGGTCGAGCTGCCGAACGACCTCGTCGCCCGATTGGAGGGTAAGTCAAGTTTAGGTAGACTCGGCCTCCTGATTCACTCCACGGCTGGCTACGTCGATCCGGGCTGGAAGGGCAACCTGACGCTCGAGCTTTCGAACGTCGCGAACCTGCCGATCGCCCTCTATTTCGGGATGAAGATCGGCCAGATCAGCTTCTTCCGGATGACGAGCCCGGTGGATCGCCCGTATGGCAGCCCGTCGCTGGGGTCGAAGTACCAGGGCCAGTCCGAGCCGACCGCTTCCGCCTTCCACCGCGACTTCTCGAAGGGCGACGAGCCGCCCGGCTGACCGTGCCGCTCAACTGGTCGACCGATCTCGGTGGCGGGACGCGCGTCGCGTTGATCCAGGCGGGCACGTTCCGATCGGACGCGGGGGCGCTCTTCGGACCGGTTCCTCGGATCCTGTGGGACAAGCTCGTCATCGACGAGATCGACCACGATCATCGGTTGCTCCAGGCGCTGAACTGCCTCGTGGTCGAGACGCCGGCGGGTCGGGTGCTCATCGAGACGGGCATCGGCGAGCGGGTCGGTGACAAGGTCCGCGAGATGCGTGGCTACGAAGGTGCTCCCGTGGTGCCGGCGATGGCCGCGGCAGGCTTCAAGCCCGACACGATCGATGTCGTGGCGATGAGCCACCTCCATTTCGACCACGCCGGAGGGTTGCTGCTCGCCGACGGCTCGAAGGCGTTCCCACGGGCCCGGATCGTGGCGCAGCGCGCGGAGTGGGAGATCGCGTTCGACGAGAACAGCCGGATCGTCGCGTCGTACGACCAGGTCGAGCTTCGGCTGGTTCGCGAGTGGGGAGAGGCTGGTTGGGTCGACGGTGAGACCGAGCTGCTCCCCGGCGTCTCGGTCTTACGCACCGGCGGGCATTCGAAGGGCCACCAGGCGATCGTGGTCCGGGCCGCGGCCGGCAAATCGGAGACGCTGGCGTTCTTCGGCGACCTCGGGATGCGGCCGTGGAGCGCGAATCCGCGCTGGATCACCGCCTTCGACGATTTCCCGCTTGATTCGGTCGCCGTGAAGACCGATCTCTTCGCCCGCGCGGCGCGCGACCGCTGGACGATCGTGCTGAGCCACGAGCCGCTCACGCCGGTCGGGCGTCTCGTAGCGGA
>DAINSJ010000306.1:0-1808 GCA_036741375.1 Candidatus Limnocylindrales bacterium | reverse complement strand
ACGCAACGCTTGCTCGACCTCGTCGGGCGTCTCGCCGCGGGCGAAGAGGAAGCCGAGGTAGCGGTCGCCCTCGGGCAGCGGCCGAACCGGCCGGCCGCGCGCGATCGAGATCTCGAGCCCGGTTACCCCGGGTAGCGCCAGGGCCTCGTCCTGCCCGCGCACCTCCTCGAGCACTCCTCCCCTCGGAATCGGCAGCATCATCACCCCGGAGGCGGCCTCCTCGCGGGCCAGGCCGTCGAGGGGAAGCCCGAGGGCGTGGCGGAGGATCAGCTCCTCGAGGCTCACGCCCAGCCCGAAGCGCAGAGACCGCGAGCAGAGCCCGCCGATCGAGCGCGCAGCGAGCTCGAGCAGCCACGCTCGGGTGCCGTCGATCCTGAGCTCGGCGTGGATCGGCCCCTCGACTAAGCCGAGGGCGGAGGCGGCACCGGCGGTCAGGCGGGTGATCGTCTCGAGAGTCTCAGCCGGCAGGCGCGAGGGGGTGACGTAGATCGTCTCCTCGAAGTAGGGACCCTCGAGGGGATTGGGCTTGTCGAAGACCGCCAGGACCTTGAGGGCGCCGCCCCGAAGCAGGCCCTCGACAGCGACCTCGACGCCTGGGAGGTAGCACTCGACGAGCAGCGGCCCGTCCGGGTCCTCCCCAGCCTCGCGCAGGATCTCCCGGATCCGCGCGGCGGCCGCGGCGGCGGCGGGCGGGTCGTCAGCGCGGATGACGCCACGGCTCGCCGAGAGCGAGACGGGCTTAACGACGCAGGGAGAGCCGACCTCGGCGGCGAGGAGGGCGACGTCCGCTCGCGGGCCCGCGACCCGGTACTCGGGCTGGGGAAGGCCGGCGGCCGCGAACGCCCGGCGCATCGCCGCCTTATCCCGCGCCGCCGCCGCCGCCTCGGACGGGTTGTGCGCGAGGCCGAGGCGCTCGGCGGCGAGCGCGGCGACGAGGACACCTTGATCGTCGACTGCCACGACGGCGTCGAGGGGCGTCCGCTCGGCGAGGGCGACGATGGCCTGGGCAGCGGCCTCCGGGCGGCGCAGGTTCACACGCAACGCCCGGTCTCCCATCACCCCGGCGAGCGCCTGCCGCCGCTCGGAGGCGACCACCACTTCGGCGCCCAGCGCCGCCGCCGCGTCGAGGAAGTCCCTTGCCCGGTACGTCGCCGTGGGCAGCAGAAGAAGCAGGCAGGACACCCGGTATCCTAGCTGGGAGCCGTCACCCGACGGACGGGCGTTCGAGCGGGGAGCGATCCATGACCGCCGATGACATCGCCGGCCGGGAGCCGGTCGTTCGGATCACCGACCCGGCCCGGGAAAAGATGCTCCGGGTCCGCGCCGGGCAGCCCAACCCCGAGCGCCTCGCGCTCAGGATCGAGGTGATCGGGATCTCGGGCGGCGAGTACGAGAGCACCGCGTCCTTCCCGCTCCTCGAGGACGCCGGACCCGACGACGTCGTCCAGCACCACGACGGCCTGGCGATCGTCATCCCCGCGGATAGCGTCGAGAAGCTGCGCGGCGCCACCATCGATCTCGAGGGAAACCTGATCCTCGGCTCCCTCGTCATCATCAACCCCAACAGCCCGAGCCCGGCCGTCGCGGCGGCGGGCCGACCGCCCCCCGATCTCAGCGGCGACGTCGCCCAGCGGGTCCTGCAGATCCTCGCCGAGCAGATCAACCCGAGCATCGCCGCCCACGGCGGCTACGCCGAGCTCGTCGCCGTCGAGGACTCGACCGCCTACCTGCGCCTGGGCGGCGGCTGTCAGGGCTGCGCCATGGCGCCTGTCACCCTAACGCAGGGAATCGAGGTCGCCATCACGGGG